>JAUXFJ010000047.1 GCA_030620065.1 Anaerolineaceae bacterium | reverse complement strand
GGTGAATACTTTAATTCCCTCCCTCCAAAATCGCCTTATTTTTTTACACGCCTTATGCTATAATTGGGCACGCCCGACGCCCCACTAGCTCAATTGGTAGAGCAGTTGACTCTTAATCAATTGGTTCGGAGTTCGAGTCTCCGGTGGGTCATTAGCCGTGCCCGCCCTGCGCGGGCTTTCTGCTTCGTTTGTCCCTACAGGGGGGATATTAATTCGAGTCTCCGGTGGGTCATTAGCCACTAGTAGAAGCATTGGGCGAATGCAAAAACCTCCTCCTCACTTTCTAACACATATTAACATATCCTCTCCCGCAATGTAAACTTTAATATGTCACACCTGGTCAACAAACGGAGTGTGCCATATTAAAGTTTGATGCAACGAGCTATTGACTGGAACGAAGGAATATGCTAATATATACCGACTGGTCGGTATATATTAGATTAATAATGGCGGTTATCAAAATTTTTCACAATAATACTCGTACCAATATTCTGACAGCTGCATTAGATTTGTTTGCCAAATCCGGCTATAATGCTATCTGCAAGGCCTCATTTCTATTGCGCGATTGGAAAAAGGCATACAGGAGGTTCAAAGACTATCATCTAAATAAAAACAACCTCCGTTTTGAACAAATAACTAGACAAAAAAGGAAAGTAAGGTAATCACATGCAAATAGTAACTGATAGTGGTATGGACCTCTCCCCCCAGCAACGTAAGGGCCTGGATATCCATCAGATGCCTCTCAAGATCACCCTGGATGATAAAACCTATGCCAGCGGCATCGACATCCAGTCCGAAGAATTCTACGACCTGATCGAAAACACCGAGAGCATGCCCATCACCTCAACCCCATCCCCGGGTGATTTCGTCGAAGTATACAACAGGCTCGCTGAAAAAGACCCCGAGATCATCTCTATCCACATCTCCTCCGGGCTCAGCGGCACTTTCAACGCCGCCTGTACTGCCGCCAAAATGGTCAAAAAAGCAAAAGTAACCCTCGTCGATACACTCACTCTCTCCGGTGCACAAGGCTGGCAGGTTGAAGCGGCTGCCAGAGCCGCCAAAGCTGGCTGGTCTCTCGAGCGCATCATCGAGCTCATCAAGCAGGTCAAAGACGCCTCCGATACCATCTACACTCTCCCCGATCTAAAATACCTCATCAGCGGTGGCCGCATCAGCCATCTCAAAGGTCTCCTGGCATCCATCCTTGGTCTCAAACCACTACTGGGTGTCAGCAAAACTGACGGCAAATACTATGAACGCGGAAAAAAGCGCTCCTTCGTGCGTGCCATCGAAGCCATCCCCCAAGTTCTCCTGCGCAAATACGAAGCCGGAACGCCCATACGCTCCCAAATTGCGCATGCCGGCAACCCATCCGGCGCCGAACGCCTGCAGGAGGCCCTCGATAAGGTCTTCAAATGTGAGTGGCTCCCCGTTGTCTCCATCAGCCCCGTCTTAGGCGCCCACACTGGCCGCGGTCTGGTTGGTGTAGTATATGCCGCCCTCTCAACGCTGCCCAAGCTGCCTGAAGAAAGCGTTGCCGCCTGACCCAAAACAAACTGCCGGGTGCTCACTAAAGTTAACCATGCTGCGCATGCCAGATATTCGCGCGCTCAAACCCAATGAAATACGACCTGCTCCTTGTGGATCAGTTCTACGCCCGATGTCCCGGACCTCTTAAATCATAAAGCCCGCAAAATGCGGGCCTTATGGTTAATCGAGCAATACTACAAATTATTCCTGTTCACCAAAATTATTGGCATGTAGTGCCTTGATCGCTTCCAGAGCAGCTTCAGCATCCTCGCCTTCAGCAGTAACAGTGATCACACAGCCCTGGTCGGCACCCAGCGTAAGCACACCCAAGATGCTCTTGGCGTTCACTTCCTGGTCGCCGTTGCGTACGCTAACCTCACTTTTAAACTTGCTTGCCTCCTGCACAAATAATGCCGCTGGCC
Source organism: Anaerolineaceae bacterium (assembly GCA_030620065.1). Lineage (GTDB taxonomy): Bacteria > Chloroflexota > Anaerolineae > Anaerolineales > Anaerolineaceae > JAUXFJ01. Next base: position 7,118 of record JAUXFJ010000047.1, on the reverse strand, counting down.
GAGCATGCAAACCTACTTCATTTGTAATCGTAAGTTCAATAGATGGCATCGATAATTTCCTTTTTATTTTATTATCCCTCGGAGAGCTCCAAGATCCTTCTAGCTGCCTCAGAATCAGTGACAAGTATGTTCACAAAACCACCACGCATTGCAGCTATCATCGCTTTTGCCTTGTTCACACTACCAGCAACACCAATGACGGTTTCAAAATCACGCAGTTTTTCCAGCTCAATAGATATAGTTCGATCATTGAAATCAACATCAAGGATACAGCCGTTCTTATCGAAATATTTTCCGCAAATCTCGCCTACCGCACCGGCAGCTTCCAAGTCTTTCAATCGACCTTCAGTTGTCAATTTATTGTGCAAAATGGTTGAAAATGAACTGACGGTACTGCCTATTCCCACCAGTCCAATATCAGCCTCTTCAGCCATGTGAATGACCTCTTGAACACTGTGTTCCTGGAGGATCAGATCGCGCGCTTCCTTGCTCTTCATCACCCAGGGAGAAGGAATAATCATCACATCGTGACCCATTTGAGCAGCCAAAGCCTGCGCCAAGTCTGTTCCCTCCCTGATCTCGTTATCAGTGGCGCCCTGTAAACGCACCACCCGCACATGCATTGGCTTGGTAATCTTAACGTGCCTTACCGTAGCTGCAACCGCCATACCCAGTGAGATGCCTAATATCTTGCCATCTTCCAGGACATCAGCAAGTAGTCTGGCAGCATAACGTCCCAAGTTCTCAACAAGTTCAGTATAGTTTGCGTCGCTTCCAGGTAAAACATAAGCGGCTTTAATGTTAAATTTCTTCACCAGCGCTTTGCCTAATGAAGGTAAGGTCTTAAAGGGATAATGGATAATGACCTCAACAATCTTCTCCTCTAGTGCTTCTTTGAGCATACGCGAAACAGTAGAATGAGAGATATCGAAGATGCGTCCAATTTCTGCTTGGCTGAGGTTCTTCTCATAATAATAACGAGCGATCTCAGCAATCGTTTCAAGACGATCTTGATCAGGCATGACCTTCATCCACCTTTCAGTCTTGGAACATCAGTGAGCTTTACTTATTCGGCACTTCATAAAAGAGCAATCCCACAATTCGCAAACTTTTCCAGAGCTAACGGGGAATAAGCAAAGGATAAGTTATTAAAGGTTTATCGCTCTAAGACTTGCTAATGATATCCTTGGCAACTTTCGTAATCTCTTCGATGACTTCATCTTCACCAAAGCCGGTCAATAATCCAATACCCTTAATAACCGGAACTGTGATCGTCCCCGGGATAGGGCTTGTGGAAACAATAAAATCGACATTTCCGCGTTCGACATAAACCTGAACAGACGTCGGGAGAAGACCAATAACTTCTGCCTCCACCCCCAGGGGTTTAAGAATATCTTCAAGTTTTTGAGCGATCATCGATGAACTAACTACACCAGAACCACATACTGCCAATACAATTAACTTTCCGTTTGTCATTAATACAACCTCCTAACAGTTTAATAATTATTATACTAAAAAAATACTCTTTAGAAGTTCAATCAATGCAGTCTTGTCAGTTGCATCACGGATCGCTTCAAGAGTTTCTTTACTTTTAAACACAGTAACCATCTTCTTCAACCAACCCACCTGATCTTTAGGATCATTCAGAGCCAACAAGAAAATAATCTCTGCTTTAATATTCCGCTCAGGCGTTCCCATTTCACAAAACTCGACTGGCTGTGCCAATGTGCCCACAGCGAGTGCGCTTTGATTGACAAATTGAGCTTCGGTGTGACACAGCGCAACCGGTATGACCGTCGGCAACCCTGTGGGGAATTTCTCTTCGCGGCTTACGACATTTTCGTAATAACCGTCCTTAACGTATCCTTTAGCTTTAAGTTTATCAGCCAATACTTTTATGACTTCTTCTTTCTTGTCAAAATTGATACCTAGCGCTATAAGATCTTCACTGAGAATAATTTCTGTCATTTGTTAATGTTTCCTATAAAACTTTAGGGGGCATCAACGGGATAACCCGGATACCCCCCAAAAGAACTAATACGTTCAGGTATATTCTTTTAGAATATCCTTAATTTTACTATGCTGTCTGCTCAACATCCAAAGCGGCTTGTTCTTCCATGAAGTCCTGCACTTTAACTTTATTCTTACGCCACATGATGTAAAGCGGGATGAAAACAACGACTTGAACGGCAACTGCAATCCAACCGAATTTCGCTACCGGCATAAATAACAACCCACCTGCAATGGGCTTATTGGCAATCATACCCGCTGTGACCATGGCACCTTCTGCCAAAGGTTCTGCAGCAAATTGGCTGTAAACCATTGTAAAGAGAGGTGCTGTCCAGGTGCAGATATAAAGACCAATCGTGAACCAGATTGAGCTCAAGATGATAGTCTTGAAGATATTGCCATTTGTGGCTGCAACGAAGGGTTGAATAATAAAGGCAATTGCGATCAAGTCAACCAAAAGCAAGGTCTGGTTGCCCGGTACGATGGCAGCTAACAGCAGCATGATTGGCATCAAAAGGATACCGGAGATCAAGGTGGCTGGTTCGCCGTAGCCAGTGGCATCGTTGATGCCGATGTAAAGGTCCATACCCTGTTTCACACCCTTGGTAGTGCGTTTACGAGCAGCTTCAGTGATTGGCATGAAGGCTGAGGCAAAAATGTTCGCTACACGTGGGAAAATGGCCATAATTGCAGCAGTAGAGACTGCAATGGTCAGGATATTGCCCCAGGCAGCCAGTGTGCCCATATCATTCAGATGACCAAGGATACCGATTAATAGACCAAGGATCAGACCCAACACAGTCGGTTCACCTAAGAAGCCTATTTTCTTACGAATCGCTTCCGGGCGCCAACGGATCTTGTAAGCACCAAGTTTATTGAGCACCCAGTTGCCAGCTACTGCAAATGGTGTCCCAGGTGTGATGTGGAGAGCTGGAATGGCGCAGTTTTGATACCCATAATAGGTTGACCAACGCTTGGAGTTCATTTCAATGAAGATAACGTTATACAGCACCTGCACAAACATCAATGCGAGAGCCAGCCAAATATCTTCGGTCACGACATAGACCATTGAACCCCAGAACATGTATGAGTAATTGTTCCACAGATCGCCAGGGATAAAGACATTGGTAATCTTAGCCACGAACAGGAGAATTTGGAAAAGCAAACCAAATCCAAGGAACATCATACCAGCGCGGGTAGCGTAAGCAATAACAGATGTCGCCTGCCAGCCAATATCAACAACTGGCAAATTGATCCCGGTTGTTTGCACTAAGTTTTGTACTGCCGGGACAATAATCGGAATATAGGAATTGATCAGCCAGCCAAAGCCGGTTAGACCAATACCTGCATTAAGACCTGAGAAGAATGATTTCTTCAGGTCGACGCCCAAGATCAAACAAATGATGAAAATGACCACGGGCACAAAGATTGCAGACCCAAATGTATTGAATACATTGTTTAGGGCCAGCATGATGGTATCAAGCGTCATGATTAATCCTCCATTATAAAAAATTGGTTTTGTAAACTATTTAGATATGTTCTTTGTAATTTGCTGTGATGCAGTGAATGATGATTGAATTTATTTATCTCGACCTATTTAGCACCTCCTTCCATCTGAACTACATTTAACTAGATACAATCTATCGGAAGTTCAAATCCCAGATGTTTTCTTTCTGTAGGTGATCAAAGCACGCCAAATAATAATTGGGGCTAATCTTTTCTTTGATGACAGGGCTTTGTGCAAATTTTCTAATCATGTGCAATTATGTGCATGCTTATAATAACAAAGTATTAACATCTTGTCAATATCTTAATGACAAATTAATCATTAATCTTTCTTCTGTTTTGCCGCTTGCGCGCGCTTCATGTGTGCAGGTGCCGCCTCAATAATCGCATCAATTGCGGCATTCTGTTCATCGTCGGCCTCAAGTTTATAGCCCTGGAATCTCAAATATGCTCCCAACCAGATCGGCGTAAAATTAAAGCGCTTTTTTACAGAGTCTGGTTTTGCGAGCACGGGCAGGAACTCGGTTTTATTAAGAATAAACCAGGCGTTACTGCGCACGAAGTCATCCCAATCCGCAAATGTAGTTTGATAGTATTCATCGATTGTGAGCTCTGGATTCGCCTTCAAGGCTTCTTCTACACCAGAGTCAATTCGTTTGAGGATTTTATTCTTGATCCGATTCTGCTGATAAGTCCCTGCTAAAAACATGACGAACCAGAGCCCGAGCACAATCAGACCAACTTGCTGAAGAGTAATTTGCATTTTATGCTTGTTCCTTTCCAATCGACCAATTAATTTCCATTATTATATAACGCACAAGTAGTCAAAAAGGTTACGGAAAATAATTGACATGATTAACGTCATTTGGTATAATTTCTATGCACATTATTGCACATTATAAGAATTTTTGCAAGGAGCAGTTACGTATCTTTCTTGTTTGCCTGATAATCCATCCATAATTTTTATATGATAAACTCACACAACAAGGTATCACCATCAAAAATTTTATCTTTGAAACATAGTTAACACAATGAGCTATCTGGAGAAATAATGCCAAGTATTGAAGGATATACCGACTACAAGCGCCGTGAATATTGTCATGCAATTGACTGCCCCGTTCAACTACTGCTGGATCAAGAAGAACAAGGCTCTCAAAAACATGAGCTCCTCCGCAGCGTCTGCAAAGACAATTGCCTGCACAGCTGCCATGAATTCCACATTTGGTTGAACCAACAGGGTTTTGTAATTGTTAAACCATCATAGTAAAAAAATATAAGTTTTATAATAATAGGAGGTTGGATTAATGAACTGGGGTTTTGAAAATCGCATGTCAAAATTATTTAAACCCGATGGACACTGCTTCTATCTGGCAATGGACCACGGATATTTCCTTGGCGCCACTCACAGCCTTGAGAACGTCGGCAAGACATTTGAGCCACTGGCACCCTATTGTGATGCAGTCTTTGTACCACGCGGCAGCCTGCGCAACACCGTCCCACCCACAACAAACGTACCCATCATCCTGCGCGTCTCTGGCGGGCAGAGTATTGCTTCAGATGATTTAACCAACGAAGAATGGACGGTCTCAATTGACGAGATCCTGCGCCTCAACGTCAGCTCAGTAGGCTATTCCGTCTACCTTGGCAGTCAACATGAGCACCAAACCTTGATGGGGCTTAACAAACTTGTTAACGCTTGCGCTCCATACGGCATTCCCGTCATGGCAGTTACCGCTGTCGGCCGCGAGCTGGCTCAGAAGAAAGAAACCCGCTTCCTCACCATGGCATGCCGTGTCTGTGCTGAGGCAGGTGCAGACGTGGTCAAAACCTACTACTGTGAAAACTTCGAAGAAGTTGTCGAAGGTTGCCCCGTGCCAGTTGTCATTGCGGGCGGGCCAAAGACCGATTCACAGTTGGAAGTGCTTGAATTTGTTCACGATGGCATGCAGCGCGGCAGTGCAGGCGTAAACCTGGGCCGCAACATCTGGCAGGATGCTTGCCCAACAGGTATGGCGCGCGCGCTTCAGGCAGTCATCCATGAAGAAGCTACACCCAAGGATGCTTACGACATTTACCTTTCCATGAAATCCAAGGCGAAAGCATAAATGCAACAAAACAGCCAGGGTAAGATCGAAAATGATCTCACCCTGGTTTATTCATAAACACAATGCGATCCCTTGCAATTATTTTCCTTTTTTTAATCAAAAATTTTATTCAGGATAGAATCTGCGGGATAAGAACATGACAAATCAAAAAGATACACTTTCCTTACTATCTGCCTCAGCAGCTGTACTATCGCAAACCTCAAACTTAGCCTATCACACTTACGGCAGCGCTTCGCTCAAGATCAAAGGCACAGATCTTTTCGACCAACCACTTGATGAGCTCTACTATACCGAAAAAGGCGCTTCGCAGCCCGAGGATTTCCATGCCTACCAAACCGAATGGTTGAAAAAGATCCTGACGCGCGATGACTGGCCCGCAGATGATCTAGAAACTGCCCTGGCAGTTTCACGCGTTAATCCCCATTGTCCACTGCCCTCTGCTGAGATCTTATACCATGCCGTGATAAGCTCACCTGCAGTCTTGATCACTCAGCCAGTCGAACTCATGGCGCTGGCCAGCACCAAAGATTACCAAGCAGAAATCCATAAGGTTTTTAATGAAAGGCTGCTTGTTATCCAATCTGAACCTGCCTTTATAACAACAGCAAAAACACTTAAAGAAGCCCTCGGCAGCGAGGATATCTCAAAACGAAATTGTATCCTGCTGCGACATTTCGGACTGCTCACCTTTAGTAATGATCTAAACGAGGCTTATGCGCTTGCCATCGAGATTAACAAAAAGATAAAAGACCATTTAAAAGATCAGGTAAATACTATCTCAGGGTTGACGGTTTCAGCGGCCCAGGCAGAGCCCATCAGAGAGCAATTAGTCATTTTACGTAAAAAGCTCTCTCAAGCCGCAGGAACACCTATTCTTTTGCGTACCTGGCAAAACGATAGCGCTCAGCAGATAAATACAGACGCCAAATTCAGGGCTTTGCTCCAATCTGGCACATCAAGCATCAACCAGAAAAAAGCCTTTCCCCTCCCACCGCTGGACCCCAACTCCCTCCCAGAGAAGCTTCCTGCAGCTAACATACTCCTGGATAAATCGTTCGGCTTAGGTATTACCGCAGGTGATTCCAAAGCGCTGAAGAGAGAAGCAACACTCGCTGACCATACCTTACAAATAACCTGGATCGCCAGTCAGCTTACTGAACCAGAGACACTGCCTTATGACCAGATCGAGGATTTCTCCATACTGTCCCACTCCCCGCTGGATAAAAGCACTATGTTTACCGGCGAAGTGGCAATAGTGACTGGCGCAGCCTCAGGCATTGGACGTGGCTGTGTGCTTTCATTATTATCGCGCGGTGCTGCGGTAGTTGGTCTGGATATCAATCCAAGCATCAAGGAAGTATCCGATTCACCAGCATATCTCGGTTTGATCTGTGATCTGACGGATGAGCAGGCTATTGCAGATGCTTTCGAAAAGACCGTTTTGGCATACGGCGGTTTAGACATGCTTGTGCTCAATGCCGGGATATTCACATCCAG
>JAUXFJ010000111.1 GCA_030620065.1 Anaerolineaceae bacterium | reverse complement strand
CTCATTGATCAGCCCACAGAGAATATTTTCTGTGCTGGGTGGTTGGTTGGCTTGCAGCGTTTCTTGAACACTTTGTCCAAAGCCATCCGAAATCTTCTCTAATGCAGAAATTATATATATCAAAAAATACTTCTGATCGTTATCCCCCTGGTCTAACGATAACCAGGCTACCGGTCGATCCCACTGGTGGACACATTCACTCAAAATAGTCGTTTTGCCAAATCCCGCAGGAGCTGAGATAAGGGTTAGTTTCCCAGATGAACTACTGGTTGTTCTATCTATAAGCCTTGATCGAGAGACCGTACTTTCTCGAACGGGAGGCACAAAAAGTTTCGTAGTAATAATTGGAATGGACACAGGTTGATTATAATCATTTTTGGCAAACTTCTGTGTAAGATCTATCCCCAACCTGACATCAATTCCATCGATTGATAGGCTTTTTCATCTTCAATTAATCCTGTGAATTCATTCCTTGTGTTAGTCGTTAATGCAGGTATAAGCGCCCCCATCTTAAAAGTAAAAAACAAAGAGCTTGTGCAGGATCAATCTTAAAATGGTGGGTTTTTGAAGCTCATGAGATACTTCTAAAGTATCCTGTCAATGATTTTCAAATTGGCGAATTTTATATGGAAAAATAACTCATGCGAAGATCCGTCGTTGCCTGCAGGAAGATGAGACACACTTAATATCTGGAATCTATTGAAGATATCATCAGTAAGTGTGCCCACCGTTTTCCAAGATTTCTCTTTGTATTTGTCTAGGCCGGGGCAGGCATACTGCTGTTGAAGATGTCACGATGCAGCTTCCAACGCTTTTATCTTTCTGCTTTGCTAATCCGTCTCCAGCCTTCGTAAATACTGCCTTTTTAACCCAAAAACCTGGAGAAAATCTCCAGGTTTTTTCGTGAGGTTACTTATACCTCTGGCGGGGACGACGGGACTTGAACCCGCGATCTCCGGCTTGACAGGCCGGCATGTTTACCACTACACCACGCCCCCGAGCGGCGATAAGTTTATCATACCCATATCCGGTCGTCAAGCAATGATCGCAAAATTTTAGCATATCAACCTTTCAAAGCAGCAAGTTTACCCTGACAAAACTGTGAGGGTTCTGCAGCCCCCGGATTTGACGCGTTTTCCGCTTATGATGTATAATCTTTCCAATTCCAATCAATTTTTTAAGAGAAAAACCCATGGCCCTTAAGGGTAACCTTCGCGATTTTTCAATCACTCAGCTTCTCAACTTAATCAATCTTGCCCATAAAACCGGCACGCTCGCTATCGAAGGACCGAAAGATACTGCCTGGGTTTCTTTTAGAAAAGGGAAATTGGCTTATTCCCAAATGGGGAGAGATGACAGCCATCTTGCTTCGAGCCATTACCGTGCCAAAAAAATCTCCCCTTCCCAGCATAAGATGATTAGGGCCAGAGCTGGGGGTATGAGCGATAAAGAATTAGGCCTGTTATTGGTGAATGCGAACTATATCACGCAAGAAGATATTCTCGCCAGCCTACAGGCAGAGTTTATTGGGACCATTCATCGATTATTTACCTGGGCGGAAGGACGTTTCGGCTTTGAAAATAATGTACTGCCCCCAAATGATAAGATCCTTCTTCGAATAAATCTTGAAAACATCATTATTGAAGGATCGCGTCAGTTACGGGAATGGGAACAACTCCAGGATGAAATTCCAAGCCTGGATATCGCTTTAAAATTTACAGACCGACCTGGCACTAAACTCCAGAATATCAACTTAAGTGTCGAAGAATGGCGTGTTGCGAAATATATTGATCCCAAAAATTCAATCCGCCAAATTGCAAATACTACAAAGATGAACGATCTGGAAATTCGCCGGATCGTTTATAGTTTGTTGCAAGCCGGTTTAATTGAGATGGTTCGTCAGGAAGGTTTAGAGGTTAAACCCCGTCAGATTGGGCTGCCGACAAAAGATACTGCCGAACAAAAATCTCTCGTTAACCGCATTATCGACCGAATCCGGTCGATATAGCCCAAAGCTTATTCGGCGGCGGCCGTCCAGCAAGTACGCCAAATGTGTACGGCTTATCCAGGAACGATTTTATTGAACCAACACACTTTTACATTGTTCACTCTTAGCCGATAAGGATATGGCATTATGCAAACAGTAAAAATGGTAATCACTGGTCCCTTTAACTCTGGTAAAACAGAGTTTATCCAATCCGTCAGTGAAATTGATGTTGTGGCAACCGAACGAAAGATATCTTCGGAAGCCGAAAAGATCAAAGATACCACAACAGTTGCTATGGATTTTGGTCGTATCACTGTCGATCAAGATTTGGTGCTATATCTTTTTGGTACGCCCGGCCAAAAACGTTTCGATTTCATGTGGGAAATCCTATCTGAGGGAATGTTAGGCTTCATTGTTATGGTGGATAGCACACGTCCTGAGACCTTTCGGGAAGCACGCAGTATCCTTGAAACGTTCCGAGCTTATGCGCCCACTCCTTACGTGGTTACTGCGAATAAGCAAGATTTAGATGATGCCTGGGATATTGAAGATATGCGAATTGCCCTCCGCCTGGATCCGAAGTTAAAATTCTTACCTTGTGTTGCGACGAGTAAAGACTCTGTCAAAAATGTTCTTTTAGAACTTCTATATAGTATTCTCGCCGAGATGGAAGCGGGAACCTAGCGCTACCCAGGCCGCTGCCGTGTCATCAATTACCACTGATCAAGGAATACTTCACTACGAAGTTTATGGGAGAGGCCGGCCGGTCATCTTGCTGCATGGATGGCTGGGTTCGTGGGGGATCTGGCAACATACCATGGCCTTTCTTGGGCAATATTATCGCACCTATGCACTTGATTTTTGGGGGTTCGGAGAATCTGGGAAAAAGCAACCAACTTTCGTAGTTCAAGATTTTGTGGGCATGGTTGATCAATTCATGGAACGCCTGGGGATCATCCGCGCCCCACTCGTAGGCCACAGCATGGGGGGATCAGTGAGCCTGTCAGTGACTATTCAATATCCTGAACGCGTCAGCAAAGTAGTTGTGATTGGATCTCCGATATTAGGGTCATCCCTGGCCTTTTTGCTAAAACTGGCTGGATACAACTGGATTGCCTCACTCGTCTTCAATTTCATGTGGGCTCTGAGGTTCGGGCTGCGGGTAGCAGGCCCTATCATATCAAAAGACCCTCACTTTTATGAAATGATGGAGCGGGATATATCACGTACAACCCTGGAATCATTCTTTTTGAGTATCTCATCTCTCCGTAAAACAGATTTACGCCCGGATTTGCACCAGATCATTATCCCAACCATGGGAATGTACGGCGATAAGGATGTTATCGTTGACCCAAAACAATGGCAGCCTTTAGAAGACGGCGTGCCACATGCCCGAATTGAAAGATTCAAAAAAGCCGGGCATTTCATCATGCTCGATGAACCAGATACCTTCCAAGCAGTTCTCAAAGATTTCCTGGATGATCCAGCACCAACCAAATGAGTGACACCACAGCAATAAGCTACCATTACCCAAACAAGATGGGACGTATCATCCTGCTCGCAATGGAGGAGATACTTGGCAGAAACGGTATCAACGCGGTCCTGAACCACACAGAACTCCGTCAGTGGATCAATAATTATCCCCCGAATAACCTGGATATGGCATTCCCATTTGAGGATCTGAGCCGCATACAGGTTGGTTTGGAAGAGATTTATGGGCCCAGGGGTGGACAAGGTTTAGCACTCAGAGTAGGCCAGGCCAGTTTCAAATATGGCCTGCGCGAATTTGGTCCCATGCTTGGTATCACGGACATGGCATTTCGGCTTTTGCCACTGCCAACAAAGCTCAGTACAGGGGCCGATATCTTTGCAGATACCTTCAATAAATTTACTGATCAACAAGTTCGCGTGGAAAAAACAAAAGAAAAAATATTTTGGCATATTGAACGATGTCCGGTATGCTGGCAGCGCAGCACAAAACAACCTTGTTGTAACCTGGCTGTTGGCATTCTACAAGAAGCACTTTACTGGATCAGCGGCGGAAAGTTTTATAATGTCGAGGAGGTCGCTTGTATCGCCCAAGGTGATTCATCTTGCACAATCGTGATTGATAAACCATCGAGTTAGGCTATGTTAAAAGTAATCTTACAAGAGCCAAAATTCATTCACCCTTTTAATGAGGCAGCCAGAGACCTAAGGCTGCAAAACAAACCGCTTTGGCTACATCAACGCGATGTGCTATCTCCCTATGTATTTAGTGAGGTTGAGATTGAATCAGGCAAATCTCTCCCAGAAGATAAAGTTGAGTGCATTGTTTACCGGGACAACTTATATTTTGACAAGCCATTCATTGATTTTTTTATTTCCGAAGCAAGAAAACTTAATAAACCCTGTAGAGTAGCCTTTTCTATCAAAGACCCCGCTTTCAGAGAGCATGCTTTACCATTGGCAACCTCCTACACAAAGGTGGCCGGTGATACATCTAAAGATGATATTTACATGGCAGATCTTTGGTATTACCCATGGGGCATAGAAAAGGATGTCGCGCCATTGGTTATTGATCTAAAATCTCAAGAAGCCGGCTATTACCATATCCCAACCTACATGGCGTCTGATCAAGGTGACCTGGTTTTTCAAGTTCCTATCCATACCTTGATCGCGATTGATTCCTGGGTGCATATCTTCATAGCGGATGTAGTACTCGGTTTATTTAGTCGAGCGGTCCGGACCCAAAATCAATTAGATCAAGATCTTACTTTCAAGTTACAAGTCTTTGGGACTTCTTTATATGAAGGAAAACATTTGCTCAGTTCATCTAAGTTGGTTACCGTTGGGCGTAACTGCACAATTCACCCAGGTGCGATGATTTTTGGCCCAACGAGTATTGGTGATAACGTCAACATCGATGCTGGGGTAGTCATCGAAAACAGTATCATCGGTGATAACTGCAATATTGCACAAGGCTGTCAGTTGATGCTTTCGGTTCTTGGGGATGGCGCTTTCCTGCCCTTCCGTTCTTCCCTTTTTATGACCACCTTGATGGATAACAGCATGGTCGCACAAAACACCTGTTTGCAAATGTGTGTTATAGGGCGAAACACTTTTGTCGGTGCTGGATCAACTTTCACAGATTTTAACCTCTTACCCTCGCGCGTGAAGGCGATGAATGGGAAAGGGGAACTTGCGGATGCCAATCGTGAAGTTTTGGGAGGTTGCGTTGGCCATAATTGCAGGTTAGGGTCGGGAATAATCATTTTCCCTGGCCGAACCATTGAATCGGATGTTGTGCTTATTGCATCTCCTGAACGTCGAGTTATTCAAAAAAATATCCGTTACGAAGATAGTGATCATCACAATCTCTCATTCTCCAGCTTGCATCAACGCTTATATGACCCGCACCGTCAGGATGAAGTGGGGAAGGATACCTGGTAAAACGTTGATTCATTTGCATTCATCATTCATCCGATTGATCCTAAAAGAGATGTCAGTCGTAAATATCCATTGTTAGGACGTATCTTCAACGAGCGTATCATCAATTTTGGTTCTACTTTTTTCCCCCCGGTTTTACTCTCAGAAGTTGATGGAATTACATCTAAAGCGACCGGAAAAATACTTAAAGGCTGGTTGATTGCATGTCCACTTACAGCAGCACGTATGTTAGAATTGAACGAACAAACAGCCTACCGCAAAATTATTCAAACCGGGCGTTTAGCCGAGCGTCTTGGCGCGGATATTTTGGGGTTAGGAGCCTTTACATCGGTCGTCGGAGATGCTGGTTTGACAATTGCTGATGCACTGGATATCCCTGTAACAACCGGCG
>JAUXFJ010000161.1 GCA_030620065.1 Anaerolineaceae bacterium | reverse complement strand
GGACGTTTGACAGGTGTTCCTGCTGGCCAGTAAAGGACAATTTCATCAGTAGTATCCTGGATAACGGTAACCGGGACAGCCCAATAAACTGAGCCTTTCCAAAGTCCCCGGTAAATTATTTTGTCTCCTGGTGACCAGCGATTATTATTCATGTTATAGTCCAATTGATTTAAAAAGCAGCATAACGGATGATTTTCGCGAAGCATCTACCCTTCGGGTAAAGGGCACCCTCTGCTTGGGTCCAGTTGTCAGTAATCAGTATCTTTTTGTTTTACAGCTCACCCTCACCCTGTCTCTCCGGCACACCAACTCCTGGTCACAAAGCCGGCGGTCAGGAGGAGCGAGGGTTGTGCGGCTTCATCACGGTGGACAGTGATTTCCTTGCAATACTCTTCAAGAATGAGCCAAGAAGGATGTTCATGAAGAGATTATTGTGTTGGCGGCGTATAGGGGATAAAATAAAAATAGTCTTCGCCGACGATATTCCCATCCTGGTCTAAGAACCGAACATAGAACTCATTTCCATGCCCGAGGGCATCTTTTAACTCGTCAAAAGTGAATGACACTCTAAAGTCGTAACTTCTTCGTCCCTTTATTTTTCTTTGCTCAGGGAATGTATAGGCCTGTTCTGGTTGGTATACTCCATCATCACGATATAAAAAGACCTGAATAATAATTTCGTAGGGGGTTTCTTCTGACCATAATCCTGAATACCAGCGAATTGCGGGTTTAGCAAAATACTGCAGTTGATAAAATCCACCGCGAGGTTCACGGACAGTGATAACCCTGCCTACGTGTGGAAAGACAGCCTTGCTTTCTCCGATTAAATTAGGGTAACCGATAATGCCGCCATCTAATCCCCTGACGTCTCCAAAAGTGTCAGATATTAGGTATCCTCCAGAGGGGTTGAGATATAAACTATGCTCTAATTGGATCTCTCCCTTTCCATTTACGACTTGATAATCAACAACTCTCTGATTTCCAAGTTCCTCCTGGATTTCTTCAAGAGAAGTTTCTGCAAAGAACGCAGGACGAGAATCGCAGCTAATTTTTTGATCAAGATCAAGAACAAGGGTGGGGCGATTTGCAATATTCTTTTCCTCTAGAGGGGGATAAATTACAATCTGCCAACCGGTAATTTCCGGATAAATGTTGTGTGAAAGAAATTGATTTAATGAAATATCATCCAACTCCACGATAAAACGGAGTTGACTATTGCCGTCGGGTTGAAAATAAAGATTAGTGAAGGGGTTTGAATAAGACCACCCTGGGTCGTGGTACTTGCCGTTGTTAAAAATTAGTTTAACCTTGGGGTGGATAGGAACATACGTATCTGCAAACCCCCAGATAGGCTGGTTTTTATGTTCAGGATCATGTAACGAGAAAGGGGAAGATAAACTTCCACTAAAACAATCTAGTGAGCTTGGTCTAGGAGCAGCTTCTTGGTTCTTCAACATAAGAGCTAGCGTGTTTAATATCTCAGCTGACGATGGGTCTGATTTTCTCAACATGCGCCATACATAATCCCGATATGTATCTGAAACGATTTTCCAACCACTTTCTTCTTTGCGCATAATAATTGCATGCTTTTCACCGGAATAGCTGGACATAACTGGCTCGCCTGAAGCAAGCATGGCAGAAATTTCGAAAATTGTATTGTCTCTTTTTGATAATATTACAATAGCCTCTTGGCTAAACGAGTCAAAGGAGATATTTTCGTAATCCAGGAAATATTCGTAGGCTGAATATTTGAGATCGTTCAACTCACGATGCTTCAAGGTCATTCTCAGTTTTGCCAATTCTAACTCTAAGAAAACCGATGTCTCGCGTGCGTCCGATAACAAATCATTAAAATAATTGTCAGGAATACCATCTGGATTCGAAAGACTGAATGCATAATACCGGCGATCAAAATATTCTCGAATTATCTTTTTCAGCCGTTCTTTATCTTCAACAGAAATCTTTTCGTTTACACTTGGCTGTGGGGTTCCTGTAACTGGCAAAGGTGTAACGTATGTAGGCGTGACCATTGATGTTTCTGCAGCAAGCATTGCCATAAAAGCAGCTGAAATTGTCGGAGTAGAAGTCGGAAGTGGATGCGCAGTAGCAGGGATCGCTGTTGAAGTATTAGTTTTCGCGATACTTTGGGATGTTATGTGAGGTGCCTGTATTGATGGAACATTTAGGCAAGCATTAATGAATAAAGCGAAAACGATGAAGATGAAAACATAACCTTTTTTCCACATTATGAAAAACTCATTCCATAAGCCGCATAATAGATAAGCTCACCTGTCACAGGACTCCGGTCTTACGTCCCCAGTCCCTCCCGGGCGGTCAGGTGTCGTAGATCCTGAGCCATTCGACTCCCCTTCGCTTGCGCTCAGTGTTCGTTCAGGATAAACGCAGTCGAAGAGGAGCAGAGGTTAGTCACTTATGTCCCAGTTTAATAACTCGCGATTTCCAAAATCAAAGCCGAACGAGGTATCCAACGCATCTTTCGCACACACATCGACGCACTCAAGGCAGATAATACACTCAGTAGATAGTACTCTTTGATTATTCAAAATATACTCGGAAACTCGAATGTCCATTGGGCATATTCTGTTGCAGGCACCACAATCATTGCATTTCTCAGCATCGCCAACGATTTTGAGTAGTGCAAAGCGACTGGTAATCTTCTGAAGAACGGGAACGGGACAAATATATTTGCAGAATGCCCGATTGTCCTGGAGGGCATATGCTAATGCAATGCCAACGGCGTAGTACAAAATATTCCCACCGAGTAGCCAGTACAGTTCAACTAAACTTTGTTCCTGAATACGATAATCCAGACCCCACCAAAGAACAATCGCTAATCCCAAACTGAGAGCAAAATGAATATAGCGTAGATAATCCCACTTGCCTGGGAGTCTTCCCCGCTTGTTATGCTTATAGGGTAATAAATCCAAAACCATAACTGTCCAACAAGCCCAGCCACACCAACCACGATTGAACACAAGAGGGCCAGCTACTTTTGCCACCAGATAATGAATAACTGATCCTGAATAAAAACCCGCTAGAATGTAAAAGAAAAAACCTTCAATCTGCATATTCTCCCGCTGGATCAATCCCAAAAAAACCAGCAAATAGGCACCAATTAAAAATTGAGCCAATCTGCGCCCCCATAGTTTTTTTCGTTTGGGAAGTGCCGAGTAAACTCCAATACCTACTCCTAGTGCAGTACCAATATATCCAAAGTTGAACAGATAGAAGATACTGCTTGTGGTTTGCCATAGAAACACAGCAATGATCCAGAAGATAAGCATCATTATTAATGACATCTTCAAGCTGGAAAAGTCGAATGTGTTTTCAGGTTTCATATTCATTCCTTGTTAATTTATCATCGTTCGAAATAATTAGCCGATTGGTAAAATGTAAACACAATGTGCCTAACGGATGAGCTCACCCGCAGCCGGGTCTTCCTTTCCGGTCCCCCGTCATCGGTCTTCCGTCCTTAATCGGCTGTCGGGTGGAGCGCGGGTTAGCCCGCATTCAGATAAAACGGGAGACCATTAAGGAAAAAGAAAACAGCGGTAAGAGAAGATTGTAAAACACTGGGGCACCAATAATTATGGGGAATGATACCCGATTAAGTGATGGTAGGTATACCCAATCAACATGGCGGTAAAGCCCTCCTGTTATCAATTATGGTAGTTTTCCAGTGTTCGTCAGGATCTCGGCACTGAGAAGGCGGTAGCCATCCGGCGTTTCCTCAAACGATGCGCGCAGGTGCACTTCGGCAAGGGTTTTAGAACCAAAGATAGTAAGTACGATATCAACGGGTTCTCCAGCTGCAAGGGCCTGGGCAACGATTTGGTTTCCGGTGTTGATCGGACCATAACTTACATGCCCATCGCCTCTAGACAAGCTTCTTTCAGGGTCGGTGTGAGATGCGATTATGTGCCCACTTATGACCTCCCCATTGATTGTCAAAGATTCCTTGATCTCCTGGTCCGGGGGGTTCCCTAAATACTCCCAAATAGAAAGGAAGCCCATATACCGCACTTCGCTGAACTCTTGCCATGAGTATTCTGGGAAATCCGGGTCATCTGAGGCAAGGGATGGATCGCAAATTAACCAGAGTGAAATCAGGAAATCACCGGACCTGACAGTACCTCCGGCGAGAGCCGGTGCCTTGATTTGATCATTGACGCCTAATTGCAGGTGTGGGGTAAGGCTGCTACCATTTATGCAAGCGTGTTTCGACAGGGATACCCGCTCCAGGGGGAGATCCTGCTCAGCGTTTGAACAAGCGGTGATGAAGGGCAAACACACAAGCAAGGAAAAGAGGGAAATTATTCTGATCAGCTGTCTGTTTGTAAGCATGAATTCCTCCTCCTATATTGGTCAGATATATGAGCTATTATGCTGGCTAACCCGTTTATATCGCTCATTTTGACCAAACGATTCAATCAAACTGTCAAAATGACCAAATATCTGC
>JAUXFJ010000078.1 GCA_030620065.1 Anaerolineaceae bacterium | reverse complement strand
GTATCGTTGATGATATTCCATAAATTAAGTGAAGAGCCGCTAGGCTGCGATATATTTGCTGGGGGGGCGCTAGGTTGCGGCGAAACGATCACGCTGGTATCAGGTACATACTGTTGGGGAAAAGCACACCCAAATATATATTTGGAGTGGGCATCTGCGTTTTCTGTATACCAGGAATAAAAAACTCGATCATCTTGTGTAAGGCCTGCCTCATCAGGTGTATCCGAACCTGGCCAGTATTCAGGGTAGTAATATTTGCCTTCATCGTCCTTGACTCCTGGGGGAAGGATGATCGTTACGCGGTATTTTGTGGCGCTTGACTTATCATACTGTGAGTCAAACCAATTGGGTGAGAACTGGAAATTGACATAGTTCTCTTTGTCACCCTGGTCGTAGGGGAAGAGAACATCTCGGATGCCAACAATCCAAACTGTAACGACGCCTGAATCCCCGGCTGGAATGGCATTTACCCCAAGTCCAAGAGCTATGCCGTCAACGTAAGGCGAGGCTTCAATATCCTCTATTTTTATACCGTCAATATCAGCCTGCACACTTGATAAATTGTAATTAGTGCTGGGCAGGGCAATATCGACAAAATTAAGTGGAGATGCACCTTTATCATTTAAAAATTCAATTAAATAGCGCATTGTCAGTGTGCCATCTTCATTGAGATAAGCTTCGACTTCCTGATCAGTAACGATGAATCGGTAGGTCGTTGCAGAGGCTGTAGTTGTTAACCCAAAAATTAGAAAAAGTGTTAGCAGGATGCCAATTATTTTAAATTTTTTCATAGGACTCACCATTTAGGTTCTTCAGTTATTTGATAGGTTGTTTTACAGCTTGGACACGTCACTACAGGTGCGCCAGCAACCAGTTTAATATCTTCCGGAGCCAATGGCGCGCCGCAAGATTTACATTTGATTGTGTCCATTTTTACATTACCGGGCAGATCAATGTTCAGGGTAACGTTTTGATCTCCGGGTTTTTGAGGGGGTGTCAGTTTTGTACCAAAGAATATCAATCCAAATCCGATCAATAAACCGATTGCGCCAAAAATGATCCAGTTCGGATCCCCCACTGGTTCAGGCTCGAAACCGCCAAGGATTAAAAGGAAAGAGAATATGATAAACAGACCGGCAGTGATAAAAGCAATAATTCTTCCAGCGCGCATGTTACCTCCAGATATGTAATTCTTGTATTATATATTTTAGCGCAATTTCTTCTTTCTTGCCTGATATTATATATGGTCATCGTAGGTATGATTGCTTACAGATTGATAATTTCCGAAAATGTATGGTAAATTTTAATGCAGGTAACTGTTTCTTTCACGTAATTGCTAATGGAGATACTCAATGGTAAATAAGAATATTCCTGATATTGTGGTTGGCCGGCTGCCTTTGTATTTGCAGACTTTAAATCAAATGGCGAGAGAAGGTTTTCATGTTGCTTCTTCAACTGTGATAGCAGAACGCTTGGGTACTACTGCAGCACAAATTCGCAAGGATCTTTCTTATTTTGGTGGCTTTGGAAAGCAAGGCATGGGTTATCAACTATTTCTGTTAATTGATGAGCTCCAGAAAATATTAAATATCGATCATATTTGGCAAGTAGCATTAGTGGGCGCCGGAGATCTTGGTCATGCTCTGATTCATTATCAAGGATTTGCCAGACATGGCTTTGAGATCATTTTAGCATTCGATAACGATCCTGCTAAAGTAGGGACAGTGATTGGTCCCATCGTTATTAAAAATATTGATACGATGGAAGCAGAAATTAAAAGTCGTGGCATTAAAGTTGGCCTGATCACAGTACCTGCCAGGAATGCACAGGAAATCGCTGAGAGAATAGTGGTATGCGGTGTAAAGGCGATTTTAAATTATGCGCCAACCACCTTGATCTTACCTGAAGGCATTCAGGTGCAAAATGTCGATCCCATTTTATATCTGCAGAGAATGACTTATTATCTATCCGATTGAGATATTCTTTTACGTGTTTCGATAAGCGCTAATAAGATATCAATGTTTTCCAATTGATGAAGGGGTAATTTATATGCGCGCTTCCGATCTTTGATCTTAAAGGAGATCAAGCCCTTTTTAATTGCGATATGTTCGATGTGTTCCCAAGGAATATGCTTTCGACCAATCAGAAGACCTTGCTGTTGATGGATAAGCAGGCGCCCGAAGTTAATATATTCTTCTGCATTAAATGCGGACCGCGCTTGCCTCAATAAATTGGAGTAAGTTTTGTCCCTGAGAATTTGAATGAAATTGTCGATATTTTCCAGCGAATCATTCAATTTTAGCTGCATGTCATCATTGCAGGAGATCAAAACCTTATAGGAGCGCCTGGCTTCTTTTTTGAGGATCCTTTGTCTGGCAACCTTGATTTTTATCTTATTAATTGAAGACCAGTACCACTGGTTCACTTGCTTGCCTTTGTATAAGATAAATCCATCTTCAGATATGTCAATTTGTAAGCCCTGCTTGGGAATTGAAAGAACAAACAAGATAATAAACAACAAGCCTGAAAGGATAGCTGAAAGAAGATAACCTTTGCTGACATTCCAAAAAATGGCAGGGCCGAATTTCTCTATCGCATTGATTGTGGCTGTAATGCCAAAATACAGGGCAGCAAAACCAAGGAAAAGGCTCAGGATGCTAAGGACAAACAAAAGAATGTAGCCAGTCTTGTGAGTTTTACTTTGCAAGCGCAAGATAACCCCAGGAGGCTGCTGATTATCTTGAGTCGAAATTTGATGCGTAAGCATAAAATGGTTTATATTGGCGGTAGATTACGTGCAAGAACATCAAGCATTGAAAGGCTGCGTACAGCACCCTCTACAGTGCATGTGAGTGGGTTATCAACGAGGTATGCCGGGATACCCAGCGCGCGGGTCAGGAATTTATCGACACCACGCAAGAGCGAAGTGCCACCACAGATAGCTGCCCCGCGATCGATGATGTCAGAGATCAGTTCAGGGGGAGTCTTTTCCAAGACATGCCTGGCTGTTAAGACAATTTCCTGCATAGGGACTTCAAGGGCTTCAACGATCTCGTCTGTTGTGATCGTGGCTGGCCTTGGTAAGCCCGTTACTTGATCCTGGCCCTGAATTTCCATGCTTTTCTGTTCATCTTGCGGGGTAACGGCTCCTATTTGTAACTTGAGCTGCTCGGCAGTTGGTTGCCCAATGATCAAACCGTATTTTTTTCGCACATAGGTCATAATCGCTTCGTCAAATTTCAAACCAGCCGTTGTGGTTGTCTCTGCTGAGACCAGACCGTTCAAAGCAATCACGGCGACTTGGGTTGTTCCCCCACCCAAACAGATAATCATATTACCTGTGGGTGTATTGATCGGTAAATCAACACCCAAGGCTGCAGCAAGTGGTTGTTGAATCAAGGTAACGTCGCGGCTGCCTGCGCCCAGACCGGCTTCGTGTACCGCACGTCTCTCAACGCTTGTAATCCCATAAGGAACTGTGATCATGATCTTCGGTCTGAAGATCAGCGCAGGGCCGGTTACTTTCCGCATAAGCACGCGCAAGAGTTTTTCTGTGATCTCATATTCAGCAATGACACTGTTGCGCATTGGCCGTATGACCTCAATAGCTTCAGGAACTCTCCCTAACATACCCAAAGCCGTTGAGCCATATTCAACAATTTTCAATTCCTCAACAAGAATTGCGACAATCGTCGGTTCTTGAATTAAGATCTGGTTTCCTTCTGCGATTTGCGTGTTTAATGTACCAAGATCGACGCCTAGTTCTCTAGTAAAAGCTGCCATGTGAATATCCTCTTCTTAGTGACCGAGCCTTCTATGTCTGTAACGCTTTGCTGCATTCAATCGAAGGGTTGAACGCCGCAGAGCCGTGAGTAATGCCATATATGTATCTGTATTGTGCGCTGGTTCCTGCTCGAGCAGATTTTCTGCACGTTGCTTTGCAGCCTCCGCTCGGGCGATATCTATCTCTTCCACATTTTCTGCCATATCCGCCAAAACAGTAACCTGATCTGGCTGTATCTCGACAATTCCACCAGCGACTGTAAAGAATTGATCGACATCTGCCTTTCTAAGTGTAATAATACCCAATTGCAGCATGGAAAGTAAAGGTGCATGGTTAGGCAAAATACCCATGTTTCCGTTTACGCCAGGCAGGATGACAATATCTGCATCACCTTTATACACTATTTTATCCTGAGTTACAATCTCACAGTATATTGTCATTATAGCAAATTGATTCTAAACCTTATTTAAAGTCTTAGCCTTCTCGAAATAAGTTCTACGAGCTAAAAACATGACCCTGAATCATACCTGAATGGGGATACGTTGTCCAGGAAGAGGTCCCTGCCGTTATGGTCTATTCAGCTAAAATACTGAAGCGCTAATCTCAAACGCTCCTCAACATCCTGGGGTGTATCAGACGGGATGGATTGAATGGCGGTCTGAGCTTCGACAACGCTGTATCCCAGGCTGACCAGGGCTTCCAGAACCTCTGAATCCACTTCATCCATCGCGGAGAGAGATTCCATTGGCCCGGTGGCTTTGATGCGCCCTTGCAGGTGAATGATGATCTTCTGGGCAGTCTTTTTGCCGATTCCAGGCACTCTGTTGAAAATCTCGGCTTGTTCACTAAGCACAGCCCGCCGGATTGCATCCGTGGAAAGAAATGAAAGTGTACCTAAGCCAATCCGGGGACCGACACCGGCAACCCCGATGATCAGCAAGAACAAATCGCGTTCTTCCAATGTATTAAAACCATATAGCGCTAATACATCTTCTCTGACAACAAGATGGGTGAACAAAGTTATCTTTTGGCCAGGATGGTGTTCCGCGCATACGCTTTTCGGAACATTCACTAGAAAGCCCAGCCCGTTAATATTAATTGTCAGGTCATCTTCGCCGATTGAGATTATTTCGCCCGAAATAGATGAGATCATAAGCCCTATATCCTTGTTCGATCTAAACTACGCTTTTTCTCTTTTGATTATATATCTGATAGAGAATTATGGAAGTGGCAATTGCCAGATTTAAGGAATCGCTGCGGCCCTGCATGGGTATTTTCACAACCTGGTCACAGAGCTTAAGATAATCCTGCGCAAGCCCCTCACGCTCACTGCCCATCAGCAGGATGCAGGGATCGGGATATTGCGCGTCCATATAATCCATATCTGCTTTATCTGAACTGCCGATCAGCCTGGCATTTTCTGCCTTCAGCCAATCAGAGAAATCCTGGAAGCCAGTTTTAACCACTGTTTGCGAAAATAAGGCGCCCATACTCGCTTTAACTGCTTGTGGGGCATAGGGGTCTGTTGACTGATCAAGGAGTATAACCCCCGTCGCACCGACTGAATCGCTGGTTCGCAAAATGCTGCCAAGATTGCCGGGGTTTTGAATCGAATCCAGGGCTGTCCATATTTGCCCAGCCTGGAGATGGATCTTGTTCAGTGCCCGCCAATTCTGGTGTACTACAGCGCCAATGCCTTGTGGGCCGTCCTTATGCGAAAGGCTTCTAAATATCTCTGAGCTGACTTCAAGGATCGTTATTCCCTTTTGCTTGCAGAGGGATACCTGTGATTTGCCAAACTCACTTTGCAGAAGTTCCGCTGAAATGACCAGAGTCTCAATAGCTGCATCACAGTCGATGGCTTCGGCTACGATGTGTAATCCCTCAATGAAAAAAAGGCCAGTAGCCTGCCGTTCTTTGCGGGCAGATAGTTTCCGGATAGATCACACAGAGTTATTTGAAAAACTGGTGATCATGATTTGTCCGCAGCTTGTTTTACAGCAGCATTGAAACGGGAATGATTCAAATGGCAGATTGCGACAGCCAGCGCATCTGCGGCATCGTCAGGTTTGGGTAATTCGGGCAGACTTAGAAGAATTTGCACCATGTGTTGAACCTGGCTTTTATCTGCTTTCCCATAACCACAGACTGCCTGTTTAATTTCATTAGGTGAATATTCTGCTGGTTCCAGTTTATGCTGTGCGAGTGCGAGCATGATCACACCCCGCGCTTCACCTACCACCGTGGCGGTTTTCACGTTCTTTTGAAAAAATAACTTCTCCACCGCGCAGCTGGCTGGCGAGTGGAGAAGAAGAATTTGATTGATTTGATTATAAAGGGTCACCAGGCGTTCAGCTTGTGCTTGTTTGGCATCCGTCCTGATGACGCCGAAGTCAATTACCTCGTATTGTCCATCCGCCTTTTCATTGATCAATCCATAACCTGTGATTGCTGTCCCAGGGTCTATTCCCAAAACGAGCATTGACGATTAACTAGCCTCAATAGCTGCTATAGCTTCTTCGGAGATCTTTAAGTTTGAGAATATATTTTGGACGTCATCAATTTCTTCCAGCTCTTCAATGATGCGCATTACCTTCAAGGTCTTGTCATTGTCGAGTTCAATTTCCTGCTTTGGGAGAAAATGCAGTTTAGCTTCTTCCGGTTTGATACCTGATTTGTTTAGATGGTCAAGAATTGTTTTAAATGCTCCTACTGAGCCAAATATTTCAATATAGTCTTCATCTGATTGGATGTCTTCAGCGCCAGCCTCAACCGCGATTTCAAAGACCTTATCAAAATCAACGCCATCAGCATTGATGGCAAAATACGAAACGCGATTGAATTGCCAGACTACCGAGCCATTCTCTCCAAGGCTGCCTCCTGAGCGGATAAGGATATGGCGCACATCAGCAACGGTGCGGTTGCGATTTTCCGTTACGCACTCGATGATCAGCGCAATACCGTGGGAGGCGTATCCTTCGTAGGTGACCTCTTCGAGCTCCACGCCTTCTTTATCTTCGCCGGTGCCGCGCTTGATGGCTCTTGCAATGCTGTCTTTGGGCATATTAGAGGAGCCTGCACGTTCGATTGCAAGCTCGAGGCTGATGTTCATCTTGGGGTCGCCGCCGCCTTCACGAGCGGCTAAGGCGATCTCGCGTGCCAGCCTGGTGAACATGGCGCCTTTCTTTGCGTCGGCAGCACCTTTTTTGCGTTTGATTGTAGACCAATGGGAATGTCCGGACATAGATCATTACTCCTATATAATTAGCAGGGATAATACAGATAATCCGTAGATTAAGAAATTATACCATGCTGAATTTTGTGAAAGCAAATATTTGGGTAGGGAAAAACTATCGGCAACGCGCCCCCGCACTTAAGCTGCCAAAAGTTTTGCCAAAAGTTTTTATTGTCTCAAGCACTC
>JAUXFJ010000023.1 GCA_030620065.1 Anaerolineaceae bacterium | reverse complement strand
CGAGATGGTGGGGCACGTGCTCAGGCCGGTATTGCAGAAAACCAGCGTTTCATAAAGCGGGTTTTGGCTGATGACTTGCCGTCCGGATTGATCAAAGCACATTTTGGTCTCCATGCCAGTTTGACCCTTTCTGCAGCTACGCTTGATTTGTGCAAGCAAGCCTGCCCGCCAGAAATTGGGTTTCATATTCATGGAGCCGAAGCACAAAGCGACGAAGATGATAGTCTTGAAAAATCAGGGTGGCGGGTGATTAAGCGTTTAGCGGATCACGGTATCCTGGGGCAAGATAGCATCGTTGCACACGGTGTTCACCTGGACGATCAAGAGATTGCATTATTAGCTGAGACAGGCACCTGGCTGACACATCAACCGCGTTCGAACATGAATAATGCGGTTGGCGTGGCACCTATTGAAAAAATGCTATCAAATGGGGTAAAAGTGGGATTGGGCAATGACGGTTTTTCAAACGCGATGTGGGTGGAGTGGAAGGCTGCATACCTGGTCCACAAACTGTGGAATCTGGATCCAAGGCGCATGGGAGGCTATGATATCGTGAAGATCGCAGTAAACAATAATGCTGACCTGACCACACGTATATTCAATGGCTTGAGAGTGGGCGAGATAAAAACGGATGCAGCAGCTGACCTTATTTTTGTTGACTATCTTCCCTTTACACCACTAACTGAGGGAAATCTTCCTTGGCACATTTTGTTTGGTTTCCATGAAAGCATGATCACGACAACGATCGTAGCTGGAAAAGTGCTCATGCATAATAGAAAATTGCTAACATTAGATGAAGAAGAAATCACAAAGCATGCAATTGAATTAGCTGAAAGTACTTGGCAGCTTGTTGAATGAGAGAAGCTACATGACAGATAAAGCATCAATCTATACAATAGCGATCATAGGCGGTACCGGTAAAGAAGGCAAGGGTTTGGCCTATCGCTGGGCGAAAGCAGGACACCATGTGATAATTGGCTCACGCAGTTTTGAGAAAGCTCAAGCTGCTGTTCAACTCTTGGACGAAATGCTTGTTGAACCGTTCGATCTGCGTGGCATGAACAACGCAGATGCCGTTAAAGCATGCGATATCGCGGTTGTAACTGTGCCCTATTCAGCGCATAGGCAAACACTCGAGGCGTTAAAACCATACTTGTTGGACAAGATCGTCATAGATGTCACAGTACCATTAAAGCCCCCGAAGGTGACCAGAGTCTCCATGCCGCTAGAAGGTAGCGCTGCCCAGGAAGCACAGGCAATATTAGGCAAGGAAGCCCGTGTGGTTGCAGCGTTTCAAAATATCTCACATGAAAAACTGTTGAGCCAGGATGAAATCGAATGCGATGTATTGGTTTGCGGGAAGGGGAAAGAAGCTCGTCAAATCGTCCTGGGCCTTGTCACTGATGCTGGACTAATTGGATGGGATGCTGGCCCTATTGAAAATTCAGTTGTTATTGAGGGTATGACTTCAATATTGATCGGTCTGAATATTCAACACAAGGTCTCTTCTGCAGGTGTCCGAATTACGGGAATAACAAGAGGGAAGTGATCAGAATGCCTCTCGTCCTGACCCAATTAAGAGGTATAAAGCATGTTCAGCAGGGGGATGATCTTGTTAAGTTAATAATAGACGCGCTTGTAGGAAATGATCTATCGCTTAAAGATGGGGATATAGTTGTCCTTGCTCAAAAGATCGTTTCAAAGTCAGAAGGCAGGTTGATCAACCTAACTACTGTTAACCCTTCGGCACGAGCTATACAAATTGGGAAGGAAGTAGAGAAACGACCTGAATTGATTGAGTTGATCTTGCAGGAAAGCAATGAAGTGCTCAGAACCAGGCCAGGGACGATCATTGTGGAACATAAATCCGGTTTTGTATGTGCTAACGCGGGTATTGATCATTCAAATGTGATGGGCACGTGGGGGGAGCCCAAAGATTGGGTACTCCTATTGCCTGAAGACGCTGATAAATCGGCAGAATACATCCGCAAGGGGCTGGAAAAATACTATCGTGTTCGCATAGGCGTGATGATCATTGATTCTCACGGTCGGGCCTGGCGCCTTGGCGTAATAGGTATGGCAATTGGTTTGTCCGGTTTGCCTGGTTTGGTGGATTTGCATGGAAAACCGGATATGTATGATTACAAATTACGGGTGACCCGTGTCGCAGCTGTGGACGAATTGGCAGCAGGCGCTTCTCTGATGATGGGTCAGGCTGATGAAGCTACGCCAGTTATCCATGTGCGCGGTTTTCCTTATAAACTTAGAGAGGGTTCTGCTGGTGAACTCGTGCGGTCTAAAGAACTGGATCTATTTAGATAAATCTTTCGGTATTTAGTAGTATTGACGTTTGTTGTGCTTGAAAAAATTGACACCTGGCTGGCAGTCAGTGCATGAATATGTTACAGGTAAGAATAATGGATAAAGATCTTGCAAACCTAAAAGTTGTAGCTTTGGCCGGTGGTGTGGGGGGAGCTAAGTTAGCACACGGACTGGCTCAGAACTTAACCCCGGGCAATTTAACGGTAATCGTAAACACGGGAGATGATTTTGAACATTTCGGATTATATATCAGTCCGGATGTTGATACAGTTTGTTATACATTGGCCGGTCTGGCAAATCCGGAGACAGGATGGGGGTTGCGAAATGAAAGCTGGCGTGTGTTTGAAGCCTTAGAAGATCTAAACGCCCCAAGATGGTTTCGATTGGGTGACCGCGATCTTTCCACCCATCTTGAGCGCACAAGGTTGTTGAGCGAAGGCAGGCGCTTATCTGAGATAACAAGAAGATTTTGTGCTGAATGGAAGGTCGATCAGACAGTGCTGCCTATGAGCGATGAACCTGTCCGAACAATCATTCGAACCCAGGACGGTCAAGACTTATCTTTTCAAGAATATTTTGTACATCAGAAATGCCAACCCTGCGTAAAGGAATTTTATTTCTCAGGAGTGGATAAAGCTAAACCAGCTCCAGGCATTATCGTAAAGATCGAAGAAGCTGATATCATTATTATCTGCCCTTCAAATCCCTGGGTTAGTATTGACCCCATTCTGGCGATTGAGGGGATTAAAGCAGCGGTAACAAAAAAACCTGTCATTGCTGTCTCTCCAATTGTAGGTGGAAAAGCGATTAAGGGGCCAGTAGTTAAAATGTATTCAGAATTAGGGATAACTCCCAGTGCAACAGCGGTAGCCGAACATTATAAAGATATTCTGTCAGGTTTTGTTTTTGATGAAATTGATAAGAATGAATTTGAAAATATCGCTCAATGGCGTATAATTCCTTTTGTAACAAATACGATAATGCAAAATTTTGGCGAAAGAAGTCGCTTGGCAATTGAGATTTTAGGACTAAGTAAAACCATTATTTAGGAGGAACTCACTTCAATGAGTCTGTGGGCGATTGTCCCGGTAAAACCGCTCTGTTTTGGCAAGTCCCGTTTAGCGGAAGTCCTGACTGAAGATGAACGATTATCATTGAATGAAAAGCTTTACAGGCATACACTCAAAGTACTGACCCAAGTTGAACAAATCTCGGATATTCTTGTTGTTAGTCGGGATTCGGATGTTTTAGCGTATACCCGTGAACTTGGTATACGCACCGTCCAGGAAAATGGTTCACCTGAATTAAACGAGGCTCTACGCAGGGCATCGGTTTTTACACAAATGTATAGTCCAGAAGGTGTTTTGATCGTTCCGGCGGATTTACCACTGTTGACACCAAATGACATCAGCCAGATCATTGAAAAAGCACTCTCTCCTCCATTTGCAGTCATTGTTCCTGATCGGCGCATGGAAGGGACAAATGCATTGTTGATCAGTCCCGCAGATTTGATCACATTTTCTTTTGGTTCAGACTCATTTAATACACATTGCCGCTTAATTAAAAGTGCTGGTGCAGATTTAGAGATATTGATAAACGAAAACATCGCACTTGATCTAGACCTTCCGGAGGATCTTGATTATTTAAAACTAAATTATCAAGTTCCAGTTTTACAAGGTTAGGGTTTGTTTAATTTCTTATTCATCAGGCAAAACGAAAGAGGTTCACATGTTAAAAAGAGTAGCGCTTTATCTTCAAGATGCCCACGATCTGCGTGATGGTTTGGAGTATGCCCGTTATGCAGAAGAAAAAGGCTTTGAGGCTGTCTGGCAAGCCGAAAGCCGATTGGTCCGCGATGCTATCGTCCCGATGGCAGCTTATGCTGCTGTGACGGAGCGGATAATGATAGGGTCTGGTGTGATCAATAACTGGACTCGTAATATTGGATTGCTCGCCTCCACATTCTTAACGCTGGATGATCTTGCTCCAAATCGCATCATTTGTGGGATTGGTGCATGGTGGGACCCGTTAGCCAGAAATGTGGGTATTAACCGTAAGAAACCATTGACTGCAATGGAAGAAACGATTACGGTCATGCGCCGGCTCTTGAACATGGAACGTGTATCATTTGACGGAGAGTCTATCCATGTAAATGGGATTGAGTTGGATGTTGTCCTCGGTCGCAAAGAACCTCGGAACGTACCAATTTACATTGGTGCAACGGGTGATAAGATGCTCGAAATGACTGGGCGTATCGCGGATGGCGTTGTATTGAATTACTGTGTTCCTATTGAATATAATGATAACGCTTTGGAGCATATTTATACAGGCTTAAAACAAGCTGGTCGAAAGCTTGAGGATTTTGATCGTCCACAATTGGTTGTTTGCTCGGTTGACGAAGATCATGAGAAAGCAGTTGACACGACGCGCGAATTATTAACCCAGTACTTGGCTCAACAACCGCATATAGCAAAAGCATCCGGGGTATCAAAAGATGTTGTTGATAAAATTCAAGCAATCCTAGGTTGGCCAGCGACGCATGAACAAATCCAGCAAGCTAAACACCTTGTTCCTGAAGACCTGATCCATCGGATTACTGCCAGTGGAACACCAGAGGAAGCGCGCAAGAAAGTGCAACAATATATCGATCATGGCTGTACCTGCCCTATACTGTATCCTGTCGGTGGCAATGTCAAATTACTGATTGATACCTTTACGTCAGATTAACAATGACGAAACAATCCAGTTCAAAAAATTGTTTCGTTTGTGGCAGGCTAAATCCTGTTGGATTGAAGGTCAATTTCTACAGTACAAAGGCTGGTGAAGTTGTTGCCGAAATTCGTATACCAGAAGCGTATCAAGGTTATCCGGGCGTCGTTCACGGCGGGGTCATTGCCGCACTGTTAGATGAGGTCTCTGGACGGGCACACATGACTGAGCAAGTACAATTTATGTATACGGCACAACTTAATGTGAGATATCGGAAACCGGTACCTACAGGTACATTGCTTTTATTAAAAGGTACCGCTGGTGAAAGAAAAGGCCGCGTTACCCATGCTCGAGGGGAGATCCTTGATCAGGATGGCAGGCTCTTGGCAGAGGCTGAGGCTGTATTAGTGGATGTCCCGCAGGAACAATTGAAGCTTTTGGATATGGACGCGCTTGGATGGCGTGTATATCCTGATGAAGTGGAGGATTTATGATCACTACATATCGTAGACCAAAAACATTTGATAAAGCGGTAAAACTCTTAAGTGACAAATCTCTTAACGCAGTTGCATTAGCTGGCGGTACGTTTATTAAGAACTTTTCTGAAAAACCTGTCACTGTTGTTGACCTTCAGGACTTAGGACTTGATGTGTTTGAGGTGGTTAATCAGGAGGTTGAAGCAGGTTCAATGGTGACAATGCAGCAGCTATGCGAGTCTGATGTTGCAAACAATGCTTTAAGCCGAGCAATTATGCTTGAGGCCGGCAAGAATGTTCGCAATACTATGGTGCTTGCCGAACATCTAGCTTCCTGTGACGGAAGATCACCACTCACAACTGCATTATTAGCTTTGGACGTGAGCATGACTTGGCAGCCGGGCAATATCCGAGTACAGCTGGGAGATCACCTCCCTGTGAGAAACCATGAGTCTCCAGGTCTTTTTGTCTCAGGATTGTCTTGGAAGCATGATATATGGTTGGCTTTTGAATATGTTGCCAGGTCGCCTTTAGATCGTCCGATAGTATGTGTTGCCTTGGCGCAATGGCCGTCTGGAAGGACACGCTTGGCTTTAGGTGGGTATGGTGATGCTCCTATCATTGCATTTGATGGGCCTGAGCCAGCAGGAATTGAGTATGCTGCCAAGGATGCATTTTATGATGCTGATGATGAGTGGGCATCTGCTGAATATCGCCAGGATGTTGCGGTTACATTAGCGCGGAGATGTCTGGATTATATTCAAGTTTCTCAAACATCTGAAGGGGAGGTGTAATAATGAAAATCACTTTGAATATTAATCAGATAGAAATCAAAATTAAGGTCAATCCGGGTGACCGCTTACTAGACACATTGCGTAATTTAGGATACCTTGGCGCTAAATCTGGCGGATGTGTGCGTGGGGAATGCGGTGCGTGTACTGTTTTGCTTGATGGGAGATCGGTAAATAGCTGCATGTTGTTGGCTGCGCAAGCTGAAGGGCACTTAATTGAGACAATTGAAGCTCAAGGGCAACATCCTGATCAGGGCTGGAAGAAAACGACCGGGTTAGACTCCATACAGCAAGCGTTTGTCGAAACTGGAGCTATTCAGTGCGGTTACTGCACACCCGCGATGGTTTTGGCCGCAGAAGCTTTATTAAGAGATAACCCTAAACCCTCAGAAGAAGAAGTTAGAGATGCACTATCGGGGGTTTTATGCCGCTGTACAGGCTATGTTAAACCTGTTCAGGCAATATTAAGAGCTGGAGCGTTCCTGCGCGGTGAGACTGTACCTGCAATCGGTGAAAAGCCGCAAGTTTCTGAGGAATGGCTGCCTGAATTCAGGGATGAAACGCGGCTTCCTGATAAGGAGGACGATAAGGGTTTGATCTTATCGGGCATCCTTCCGCGTTTAATACCAACACCAGAATCCAAAGGTAGGCACACTGTCGGCCATCCGGAAACAAAAGTTGATGCGATGAAACTGGTACAGGGCAAGCCTGCGTTTACAGCAGATATTAAAAAGCCTGATATGCTGATTGCCAAAGTCCTGTACAGCTCTGTTGCCCATGCCTTAATCAAGCGTATAGATGTAAGTAAAGCGCGAGCCTTACCAGGTGTTGCAGCTGTATTGACCTGGGAAGATATTCCCCGTGTAGTGTACTCAACTGCAGGTCAGTCTGACCCTATTCCTGGACCACTGGATACATTTTCTTTGGATAAAAAGGTTCGTTTTGTAGGCGATCGAGTTGCTTTTGTAGCTGCTGAGACTGCTGAGATAGCAGAGCATGCTCTTCAATTGATCGAAGTTGAGTATGAAGAGTTACCAGTTATTATTGATCCGCGGGATGCGATGAAGGAGGATGCGGCTCAAATACATGATGAACCAGAATTCGTAAATTTTGCTGCATCAGATGCATCGAAAAACCTGGCTGCAGAAATTCGCATTGATATTGGCGATGTTGATAAGGGTTTTAATGAAGCAGACAGGATCTTTGAAGAAGAATATGTAGTTCAAAAGGTGCAGCTTGCTCATATCGAACCGCATGTTGTTATAACATATTGGGATGAAGATGATCGGCTGGTTATTCGCACAAGTACCCAGGTGCCGTTTCACGTCAGGCGCATAATAGCACCTGTGATTGGTCTGCCAGTAAAGCGAATCAGGGTAATAAAACCTCGTATCGGTGGCGCCTTTGGTGGGAAGCAAGAGGTCTTAATCGAAGATGTGGCTGCTCATTTGACGATAGCCACAGGAAGACCTGTCCTTTATGAGATGACCAGGGAAGAAGAATTTATCGCATCCAGGTCACGTCATCCTATGCGGATAAAACTCAAAACAGGGGTCAAGAAAGATGGCACGATAACTGCCAATGAAATGATTTGCCTCAGCAATACCGGCGCTTACGGATGTCATGCTTTGACAGTCGCTGGGAACACAGGACATAAGTCAATGGCACTTTATGTCGGTGATGGAAAGTATCGGCAATCTCCTAATATCCGGTTTTGCGCTGATGCTGTTTATACTAATACACCGCCATCCGGCGCGTACCGCGGTTATGGTGTTCCACAGGGAGCCTGGGCGGTAGAACGCCAAATGGAAGCTATTGTATTAGAAATGGGATTCGATCCAATTGATTTTCGTTTGAAAAATACATTGCGGCCTGGTGAGCTCCATCCATTCAGTACCGCCTGGAGTGAAGGCCGTGAACCCAAGCCTGAGGTAGTAAATACTATCGGTCTCGAAGATTGTGTTGCACAGGGTAAAGCGGCTGTCGATTGGGAAAGTAAGTGGGGTAATCAATCCTGGCATGAAATCCCTGGGAAACCTTTTTTACGGCGTGGGATTGGTTTGGCAATAGTGATGCAAGGCACATCGATTCCATATTTGGATATGGGTGGAGCTAGTATTAAGTTGAATGACGATGGCACTTTTAATTTACTTGTAGGCGCCACCGATCTTGGTACTGGTTCTGACACTGTCCTGGGTCAAATGGCGGCTGAAGTGTTGGGCGTGCCGCTTGAAGATATGATTGTATATTCCTCTGATACTGATTTAACACCTTTTGATAAAGGCGCATACGCTTCAAGTACGACCTATATTTCTGGTGCAGCAGTAACGAAAGCCGCAAAAAAGGTAGCTGAGAGAATTAGACTCAGAGCAGCGCGTATATTCTCGGAGCGAGGGGCTGAAATTGATGCAGAGGATATAAAGCTGGTTAACCGCTCTGCTGTAACGTTAGCGGGACAAGCCATTTCGATTGAAGAAATTGCAATGGACGCGCTCCATCATACGGATCAGGAACAGATCATGGCTGTGGCTTCACACGTTTCTCCCGTTTCACCACCGCCATTTGCGGCACAATTCGCTGAGGTTACAGTTGATATTGAGACAGGCCAAACCACCGTGGATAAACTTGTCATGGTTGTTGATGCCGGTGTGATCATTAACCCTGTCACTGCTTCGGGACAAGTTGAAGGTGGCATGGTTCAAGCTTTGGGTTATGCTGTCTGTGAAGAGATGGTTTATGATGCTAAAGGAAAGGCTCGTGAAACCGACTTTCTCGATTATCATATATTTCGTGCCGATGAAATGCCGGAAATGAAAACGATCTTTGTCGAAACATTTGAACCTTCGCACCCCTTTGGTGTCAAGTCAGTTTCTGAAATACCAATTGATGGTGTTGCACCAGCTGTAGGTAATGCGATTCTGGATGCATGTGGTGTATCGCTGAAGGAGATTCCGGCCGTGCCAGAAAAGATATGGCGTGGATTAAAAGAAACACAACAAATATAAATAGAGGTCTATGTGAGAATTTCGGATAACTTAGCATCTTCTCGGAATAAGGGGTCAAACCGTGTATATGTTATTGGGCATATAAATCCTGATACAGATGCGATTGCTTCAGCTATGGGTTACGCATGGTTATTAAGTGAGCGGGACAGCGTTCAGTCTATTGGGGCGCGCGCTGGTGCGATAAACAGACAGACTGCTTTCGTTTTAAAAACTTTGGATATGGAGCCTCCGGTATTGCTTACCGATGCTTCCCCGCGCTTTGAGTCTGTCATGCGGCGGCTGGATGTTGTCACTCCTGAGAAATCATTGAGTGACGCTTGGGCTATTCTCAACCGCACAGGTGCTATTGCACCAGTGATCAATCCTGATGGTACTCCCTACGGATTGATCACCGGGCACAGTCTTTTTGAGTTCTTAAGCAAAATAATGGGCCCTCATCCAAAACATACAGAGATGACACTCGCAGAATTACTTGATATTCCATGCGGCCAAGCTGCTAAAACAGATATTCCTCGTTACCAAGATTCAACCCGCATTAAAGATGTGCTTAATCGTTTATTACGAGATGAGGTTGACGAGTTTTGGGTTTTAGATGATCAAGGACGATACTTAGGCATTTGCCGTCAGCGTGACCTTTTAAACCCGCCGCGATTAAAACTGATCTTAGTTGATCATAACGAGGCTCAACAGGCGTTAGCTTCTTTAGAAGAAGCCGATTTAATAGAAATTCTTGATCACCATCGGCTTGGGAATTCTACGACCCATGAACCAATTCGCTTCACTGTAGATATTGTAGGCAGTACGTCTACCTTGGTTTCAGAACAGATTGAAGAAGCCGGACTTAGTGCTCCTCCCAAACTAGCTGCTTTGCTCTTAGCTGGATTATTGGCTGACACATTGAACCTTACATCACCGACAACGACAGAGCGAGACAAGCTTGCTGCGCAACGACTTGGTCGCTGGGCAATTGTTCCAGGAAGTCCGATTGCGAATGAAACTATCCAGTCTTATGGACAAAAGGTGCTTGCGGCGGGGTCTGGTTTGACAAGCAGGGAGCCTGGGGATGTTGTGACCTCAGATATGAAGATGTATGAAACAGCCGGGTATTCCTTTGCAATCGCGCAAGCAGAGGTCTCTGATATTTATGAAATTGGTGAATATATTGAACCATTGCGGAATGCTCTTAAGGAGCTAAAAGATCGTAATGGCCTCGATTTCACGATGTTAATGGTCACGGACGTTGTCCAAGGCTCAAGCCGCCTAATATTCGTCGATGCGCCTCCGGCCCTGGATGAATTACCATATCGCCCCTTACAAGACGGCACACGTTTAGCCGAAGGTGTTGTTTCGCGGAAGAAGCAATTATTACCCATAGTATTTAGTTTACTTGAGGTCTAAGCATATGGCGGTCTATGAAGAAATTAACAATGCTATACGTGAGCAGAAATCAGTAGTTTTATGTACTATTGTTGAAACTAATGGTTCAGTGCCCAGGCATGAGGGCAGTAAAATGCTTGTCTACACAGACGGTAAGACGATTGGTACAGTTGGGGGTGGGGAAGTTGAAGATCGAACCCATCAGGAGGCATTATCCGCTTTTAAAGACGGCAAAACACGATTTCTAACATATACGCTTAATGAAGACGAGAAGGAAAATGCAGGTCTATGCGGGGGTACCGTGAAGATATATGTTGAGCCTATATTGCAGGCTGCACAGGTTGTGATTGTTGGTGCAGGGCATGTGGGACGTGCGGTCGCTCACTTGGCAAAGTGGTTAAGTTTCCGTGTGTTTGTCAGCGATGATCGGTTTGAGCTATGTGATTCTGAATTGATACCGGAAGCCGATGCGTTCCTTCCGATAGCGATGGAGGAAATCCCTAATGAAATAGATATCGACACGAATACATATTTTGTCTTAGTAACACGCGGTGCTGAGGTTGATATAAAGGGCTTACCCAGCTTGTTAGAGACAGATGCCGGCTATATTGGACTGATTGGATCATGTAAACGTTGGACACATACGCGTAAAATGCTAGTAAAAGAGGGTGTCTCAGAAGAGAATATCGCAAGAATAAAAACACCTATTGGATTACCCATTGGTGGAGAAACCCCAAAAGAAATAGCACTAAGCATTATGGCAGAGATCATTGGTTGGGGAAATTCGGAAAAGTAATCATAAAATTCACCCGACTTCAGGAGAACAAGGATGTGGCAGAGTTATTTCATTGCACAATCAGTTGAAGAACTTATAGATATATTAGCAGTTGATAGCGGCAGCAAACGTATCATCGCTGGCGGAACGGACCTAATATTAGAATTAGAACGTGGATTGAAACCTGATATCCATACTTTGGTGGATGTGTCGCGCATTCCGGGTCTTGATCGCATCTGGGAAGATGAAAGCGGAAACGTGCACATCGGGCCATTAGCAACACATAACGATTGTGTAGGATCACCACTTATACGGTCAAAAGCATTTCCACTCTTACAAGCTTGCTGGAATGTCGGCTCACCTCAAATTCGGAACAGCGGCACTATAGCTGGTAATCTGATTACGGCTTCCCCAGCCAACGATACGATCACCCCTCTAATGGCCTTGGGGGCGAACCTTATTTTAAAGTCTAAATCAGGGGAACGGCGGGTAAAGCTATCTGATTTTTATCAGGGTGTACGTAAGACTGTCATGCAACCTGATGAATTCTTAAGTGACATTATCTTCCCAGGCTTAAAGGATGAACAAAGGGGATGCTTCAT
>JAUXFJ010000101.1 GCA_030620065.1 Anaerolineaceae bacterium | reverse complement strand
TCTGGATCTAAAACCTCCAGCAACGCGGCTGATGGATCACCACGAAAATCAGCGCCTAGTTTATCAATCTCATCCAGCATAAAAAGAGGATTAACGGTGCCAGCCCTGCGCATAGTTTGCAGAATACGTCCCGGCATTGCGCCAATATATGTTCGACGGTGTCCACGGATCTCAGCTTCGTCACGTACACCACCCAGCGAAAGTCGGACAAATTCCCTGCCCAATGCCTGCGCAATCGATCTACCCAATGACGTTTTTCCTGTTCCCGGAGGTCCAACAAAGCACAAAATTGGTTGGCGGATCTTCTTTGGTTTGAGACTGCGCACAGCGATATATTCTATGATGCGGTCTTTTGCTTTCTGAAGACCATAATGATTTTCTTCCAGTATATGTGCCGCATGTTTAACATCCAGATTATCTTCAGTTGCTTTTTCCCAAGGCAGATCCAATATCCATTCGATATAGGTGCGGA
The DNA here is from genome assembly GCA_030620065.1 of Anaerolineaceae bacterium. GTDB lineage: Bacteria > Chloroflexota > Anaerolineae > Anaerolineales > Anaerolineaceae > JAUXFJ01. The sequence continues at coordinate 5,791 of JAUXFJ010000101.1, read as the reverse complement.
TGATGCCAACCTCTGGTGCCATGGGCGGCATAAGTTTTAAACGATCCATTTCCCGCTTCGCTTGTGTGAGGGCTCCCTCAGGTAGCTTTTTCTTGCTAATCTTTTCATTAAGCTCCTGAATCTCACGCGACCGAATATCCCCTTCACCCAGTTCGTTCTGAATAATTTTCATTTGTTCACGCAGGTAATATTCCCGCTGGGTACGGTCAACTTCTGTCTGAACCTGGGTTTGGATCTCACCTTCTAATGCCAACACGTCAATTTCTTTGGCTAAGAGCTGATTTAAACGTTTCAAGCGCGCTTCAGGATCTACCATCATCAGCAAATCCTGCCTTTCTTTACTTGGTAAAGAAAGGCTTGTAGCGATCATATCCGCCAACCAGCCAGGATCAGAAATGTTTATCGAGAAAAGATGCGCTTCCTCAGGAAGACTGTGATCCAGCTCAACACAGCGTTTAAATAAATTCCGCGTTGAACGCATCAATGCAGTCAATTGCTGGGTTAATGTGTACGACTCTGATAATACTTTTGCTCTGGCAATCATAAAAGGTTCTGTTTGAATGAACTCCTCAAACACTACCCGGCGGCGACTTTGAACAAGCGCTGAATGATTATCACCCTGCATGCTCAATAATCTGCCGACCGCCATTTCAACCCCTATTGATAGATATTCTCCTGGGTCTGCATTCTCAATACCAGAATCAGCATCAATTTGAGTTAATGCGATAAGCGTTTTATTGTGCGCTTGCGCCTCGTTTACTGCCAGAAGGTTAGATCGATCCGCAATGTATATTGGTGAAACCATACGCGGGAAAACAACTATATCTCTCAGCAATACCACAGGCAAGGTTATATAGCCATCTGCATCAGGTTCGCCGTCTTGTACCCGATATAGTTCTTCTGTCCTTTGATGAAGGTTAGCTCTGAATTCCTCACCGTCAGAAGGCGGATACCAATTGTTGTCACTCATAATATTCTCCCAAATCTTTTATCAAAGCTGCAATAATAACATAATTCCCGAATCATAATTGACCTATTCTCTCAGGATTGACCATACCGCCCGCGCTGCCGCAGCAACAAATAGACTACCGGTTATTATAATTATCGCTTCATTGCCGGCTTCTTTCAGCGCGACTTTTAATGCCTCTTCAATCGGAACGATCGCTTGTGCCAAACAGCCGTGCCGGCGCACTAATTCAAGCAGCTCTTTAGCATCAATCGCCCTTGGATGTATTGATTGCGTTGTGATCACTTTGCCTGTACGCGGAAGGAGTTCACTTAACATCCCACTGATATCCTTATCAGCAGAAGCACCAAAAACCAGGATCACGGGGAATCCGGGAAAATAATCATCAACAGCTAAACGCAATTTCAAAGCCGAATCGCGGTTATGCGCAGAATCGATAATCACAGGTGGCTGTCTACATAACAGTTCAAATCTGCCAGGCCAATGCGTTTGCGCAAATCCACGCACGATTGCTTCACTATTAATCTTCAAACCAAGTTTATTTATTGTCATGAGTGCTGCATAGGCAGTTGCCGCATTTACAACCTGGTGGTAGCCCAATAATGGGATCTTGATCCGCAACGGAGTCCAATCCTCCAGACCACCAGATTCAATATAATCATCGACCAAGGGTTGTTCTTCAGGTGTCCAAACAAACATGTTCTGACCGTCCAAAGAATGCTTATCCGCTGCAAAGAGAAAATCTTTGCCAACCCGGATAAGAGGAGCCGATCTTTCTATACTGAGTTCCTCAAGCTTCTTAAAAGCTTCATCTTTTTGAGGAGCAACGACAACAGGTCTACCTGGTTTAATGATCCCGCCTTTTTCATAAGCAATCTTCGATAGTGTATTACCCAATATCTGCGTATGGTCATAGGATATCGAAGTAATCACTGAAATGAGCGGATCGACAATATTTGTGGCATCCAAACGCCCCCCCAAACCAACCTCTACGACTGCAACATCAACAGCCTTTTCTGCAAAGTATAAAAATCCCAAGGCAGTTGTCAACTCAAACGTTGTGATCTCCGGCACCTGTTCGACCAAAGGCTTGATCTTCTCAACTAATTGAACAAACTCCTGCCTGGTGATCTCCTCGCCATTCACCCGGATGCGTTCAGAGAATTCTTCCATATGAGGAGAGGTATAAAGGCCTACATTATAACCAGCGGCTTTAAGGCTGCTGGCACAAAATGCTGAAACAGACCCTTTTCCCTTTGTTCCGGCGACATGGATGATCTTGTATTTCTTGTGCGGGTCATCAAGCAACCTCATAAATTGAACCATACGCTCCAGCTTAAATTTATCAGCCGCATTGCGGAGATTGCGCTTTATGCTGTAGTCAATGAAACTGTAAATAAAATCTAAAGATTTTTGATAATCCAAATCATTCTTTTCCATGATCATATCCCAGACTAATCGCTGAATTCAAATTATAAACCCGAAAATACAATTTGGTTAAAACTCTATCAAACCATATGAAAAAGGCTACAGGGCACATCAAAGGTATGCGCCAAGTGTTTCAAAGGTATTAAACTTGGTTAACGAACCCTTGACAAAAAGTTAACAATAGTATAATCTTATAGCGAACGTTCGCACGAACGTTCGCTATAGTGATAATCCTTGTAATCTTCAGGAGGCTGGCTTGTGTCTAGGCAAATAACATTAAAAGATGTTGCCAAGCATGCTGGCGTTAGTTACCAAACTGTCTCCAAGGTTCTACGCAATGAAATGAAAGTAACTGCGGAAACACGCGCTCGTATAGAAACGGCCGTTGCAGAACTTGCTTACCAGCCCAACATCTCAGCACGCAGTCTCCGAACGCAAACCAGTCAGCTGATCGGCTATTCATGGAAGCCTAGTATCTGCAACACAGTCAGCCCTATTCTCGAACAATTCTTACAAAGTCTCGTCGAAACCGCAGGAACGTCTAAATATCATGTGCTGCTTTTCCCTCACCTCCAAGATGATATGGCCACCACTTTCCGTGATCTGGTCACGACAAAACGGGTTGATGGGTTTATTCTTTCTGACCTTAATTACGACGATCCCCGCGTTGCCCTATTACTCGAACTTGACTTTCCTTTTGTGGCTTTCGGTCGTTCGAATCCGGCATGGTCCTTTGCATATGTAGATGTTGACGGTAGGGCCGGGTTTCGAATGGCGACAAACCACTTATTGGAACAAGGGCACAAGCGCATCGCTACCCTAGGATGGCCTCCAAAATCGCAGGTTGGTACAGACCGGTTAAATGGTTATCTTGAGGCTATGAAGCAAGCAGACATTCCAATCCATAACGAGTGGATATTAGAGGGAGACGGAAGCTCAGAGTTTGGCTATTGGGCTGCCAATAAGCTCTTGGATTTACCAGATAATCATCGTCCAACTGGTATTGTTACGGTAGAAGATATGCAAGCTGTTGGTGCCATTCATGCTGTGCAGAATCGCGGACTTGTTGTCGGAGCTGATATTGGTATCACAGGATTTGATGATTCCCCTTTCGTTCAATGCATTACTCCCAGTCTGACTTCTTTACGCCAACCTATTCAAGAGATCGGCGAGGTTATTGTTACCTTATTAGCTGAAATTATCAATGGAAATGAACCCGAAGAACAGCATATTGTTCTCCCTCCTGAACTGATTGTCCGTGAATCGAGTGTAGGTTTCAACCATGTGTTGTGAGGAATAAATTTTGGACGCATACATTGACGCTGTTATTTTTGATCTGGATGGTGTCATAACTGACACTGCCGAATACCACTTTCAGGCCTGGAAGCGTTTAGCGCAAGAAAATGGTATCCCCTTCACCCGGGCTGACAATGAGAAATTGCGCGGTGTCTCACGGCGAAATTCCCTGGAACTACTCCTGGCTGGACGATCAGTGACTGAATCACAGGCTGAGGAGATGATGGCCCGTAAAAATGGGTATTACCAGGAAATGCTGAAAACGGTCTCTCCAACTGACTTATTGCCTGGTGTGGAAAATCTATTGGATGAATTATCCCTGAATGGAACCAAAGTCGGGATTGCTTCTGCGAGCCGCAATGCATCAACTGTTGTGGATCGTCTTGATATTCGTAACAAGATCGATGTCCTTTGCGATGGCAGCAGTGTCAAGCGGCAGAAGCCTGCCCCCGACTTATTCTTGCACACCGCCAATCTGCTTGGCATCCACCCATCTCGTTGCCTGGTTGTCGAAGATGCCACTTCAGGTATTGAAGCAGCCCAAGCTGCAAGCATGATTACAGTTGGGCTGGGACCTGTTGAGCGTGTGGGGAAAGCCGACCTGGTTTTGCCCAACCTGAAAAATGTAAGCATTGCTGATTTGACCCGCGTTGCTACATGGCGCGTCAGCGAGTCGGAGTTTATACCTACCCAACAGCACCACCACGAAACGGTTTTTACACAAGGTAATGGATACTTGGGCACAAGAGGCACTCTCGAAGAAGGATACCCCCAGGATCTACAAGCTACATTCGTACACGGCTTTTGGGACGATGCACCTATTGTTTCTACTGAACTCGCGAATGTGCCCGACTGGACCGCATTAGAAATTCGGATTGCTGAACATAACTTTCAACTGGACTGCGGCGTATTTAGCAATTATACCCGTTACCTCGATTTGCGAACCGGGGTACTTCACCGACGGGTACGGTGGTCCCTTCCCAGCAGTGATTCAGAAGTAGATTTATTGTTTGAGCGAGTACCCAGCCTGGCAGATCCCCATGTGATGATCGTGCATCTTAAAATCATTCCCCTTAATAATCCTGTTTCTGTTGAAGTTCGATCTATATTGAACAGCCATGTGGACAACAAAGGTTTGCTTCACCTGCGCACAGTCTCACAGTATAGCGATGAAAACCAGGCGGATTTAGTAGTACAAACCCGCAGTACAGAAAAAATATTGGCAATCAGCACTCGACTGGTTACCCAAGGTGCTCATGTAAAATGCAGCGGGAGAGATTGTCCCGGTAGTCCTGGCATAAAAATGAGCGCCCATTTGAATAGCGGGCAATCATTAACCCTTGATAAGCTTGTGACTATCTTTACCTCCCGCGAGAGTGATGATCCATTGGCTTCTGCCCAAATCAAGATAAATGAAACCTCAAACGTTGGTTATGAAGCCTTGCGTGTGGCGAATGATAAAGACTGGAAAGATTTTTGGGAAATTAGCGATGTAGTGATCGAGGGGGACGATGAAGCTCAGGTAGCTCTCCGTCATAGCCTGTACCAGTTGCGTATCGCTGCTTCCACTAATGAGCAGCACGTGAGTATCGGGGCAAAAAGCCTCAGCGGTTTTGGATACAGGGGACATACGTTTTGGGATAACGAAATTTTCACGCTACCCTTCTTTACCTACACCCAACCAGCACTCGCTCGTAATACACTGATGTACCGCTGGCATACCCTGCCGGGAGCACGCCTGAAAGCAACTGCCAACGGTTTCTCTGGTGCACAGTATGCATGGGAATCTGCTGAGACTGGTAAAGAGGTTACCCCAACTTGGGGAATCGATTTCAATAATCCCTCTAAACTAACTCGCATTTGGACTGGCGATATAGAAATACATATTAGCGCAGACATAGCATACGCAATGCACCAGTATTGGCAGGTGACCAGGGACGATGAATTCTGGACAAATGTAGGGATTCCAATCTTATTGGAAACTGCTGTATTTTGGGGAGAGCGCGCCGAGCCGGAAGGAGATAAGTTCGCTATCCGCGATGTGATTGGTGCAGACGAATACCACGATCATGTGGACAATAATGCTTTCACAAATTGCAT
>JAUXFJ010000037.1 GCA_030620065.1 Anaerolineaceae bacterium | reverse complement strand
GATTCTTTTATAGAAAGTAATGTTACAAGGAATCGCTGGAGCTTTTCAAAGTCAGGAATTGAGAGGAAACCTTATGACAACCAAGGAACCTTTGGAAATCATTGAGATATTAGGGAAGGCATCAAAGGAATGAGGTGTGAAAGCGGAGCATTATTTTTTGACTTTTTGCGTTTTAGAATTATAAATAATGATATATAAGAAGGATTACCTATTCATACATTTCTAAGGAGAACAGATGAATGGAAAAAAGAACATTTTAGTAGCATGCGGTACAGCGATTGCGACATCCACAGTTGTTGCCAAAGCAATCGAGGAGGCACTTGAAAGCCGGGGAATCAACGTCAACATACGTCAATGCAAGGCTAGTGAGGTACCAAGCCTTGCCGCTGATGCTGATTTGATTGTTACAACAACACCTGTGCCGACTGATCTTGGTATCCCAGTGATACAGACCCTGGCTTTTCTAACAGGTATTGGAAAGGAGGCGGTTATTGAAGAAATAATTGAAAAGTTGAAAGATTAAGGTACAAATCATTATTTTCGATCTAAATATTTTGTTCAAAGGAGAAATAAAATGGATGCAATTCTTAATGCAGTAAAACTTTTTTTCGACACCTTTGGCGCGACGATCATGCTGCCAATCATCATTTTCGTTTTGGCATTGGTTCTTGGCGCTAAATTTGGTCGAGCCTTTCGTGCAGGTGTGACCGTAGGTATCGCTTTCATCGGCATCAACCTGGTTATTGGCTTGTTTTGGGGAAGTCTGACCGAAGTAGGTCAAGCACTGGTTACGAACCTCGACATTCAGCGAAATGTGTATGATGTTGGTTGGCCATCAGCAGCTGCCATTGCATTTGGCACCAACGTTGGCCTTGCGGTGATCCCGATAGCCTTGGGAGTTAATATCATCATGTTGCTGCTGAAATTGACCAAGACCTTGAATGTCGATATCTGGAATTTCTGGCACTTTGCCTTTTTGGGTTCCCTTGTCTCGATTGCAACCAATAATTTGGTCTATGGCTTGATTGCCGCAGGGATTGCTGCAGCCTTTGCATTGTTCTTAGCAGATTGGACTGCAAAAGCAGTACAATCATTCTATAATGTGCCAGGTATTTCGATTCCCCATCTAACTTCAGCTCCTGGTATCCCGTTTGCAATTTTAGTTAACTGGATTTTTGAGAAAATCCCCGGTCTGCGTGATCTTAAAGCAGATCCAGATACCATTAAAAAGAAATGGGGTATTTTCGGTGAGCCGGTTATCCTTGGCCTCGTTATTGGTCTGATCCTGGGTATCCTTGCTTATGCCTTCAATGTGCCAGCAGAAAAGGCGACGCTGAAAGTTATTGCTGATATATTGGGTGTGGGTATGAACCTGGCTGCAGTTATGCTTATCCTGCCTCGCATGGTCGCAATATTGATGGAAGGTCTCATCCCGGTGTCCGAAGCCGCACGTGAATTCATGAAGAAACGCGCTTCTGGCCGCGAGATTTACATTGGCCTGGATTCAGCCATCCTGATTGGACACCCAGCTGCTATTTCATCGGCGTTGGTGCTGGTACCGATTGCGATCCTGTTGAGTCTGATCCTACCTGGAAACCGAGTCATTCTGTTTGCTGACCTGGCCGTGATTCCTTTCGTGGTGGCTTTATTCGCGCCCTTGTTGAAAGGCAACATTGTTCGTATGATCGTTGCTGGAACGTTCGAATTGCTAGTTGGCTTTTATATTGCCACCAGCATGGCTCCCTTCTTTACACAGGCAGCCCTGAGCGCCGGTTTTGAACTGCCCGAAAGTGCTGTTCAGATCACCAGCATTGCAGATGGTTTCCTCTGGCCTGGTTGGTTATTTACCAATTTAACTCACTTACTCGGCGGGCCCATCGGTTTGGCCATTTTGGCGGCGTTGTTGGTAGTTGTAATATTTCTCTACTCACGTAATCGTGAGGCATGGGAAGTTGCGGCTGGTGCCCCGAAGGAAGCTAAATAATATTGCTTTCTGATTAAATTAAGTAAAGGGACGGCGCTTTCGTGCCGTCCCTTATATCAATAGTCTGTAAAGGAAAAACAAGCTATGATCGATGCAATCATTCGCGGATCGCTTGGACAATTAGGGTCAGCAATTCTTGATTTTTATCAAGCAAACAGCCTTTTAGTCAATGGGATTATTCTTTTCTATTTATTGATGCTCATTCTTGGCAGACAAACGCATACCATGCTAAAAAACCATATCAAGGAATACTTTCTTCAAAGATATGGTGAAGAGGTTCAAAACAAATCAAATAGGTGGTTTAAGAAAACACTCGAAAAGAATGATCTGGATTGGCAAGCGCTAAGCAAAAGCTCATGGATGCCTATCATAGTTTCTCCAAAATCTTTAATGGTTCGCTTTAAAAGCATTAAAAATCTCAAGAAAATATTTACAAGTGAACAAATCGCAGCGCTTTTTAAAAATCAGGCTGATGCTTGAGAGTATCATCCTCGTTTAGAATGCGGAATTGTCCTGTACCCTCACGTAGTAAGAGGTTATATATCTGACAAGTTCAGATTGAGCTCACCCATTTGCTCCAGGGCAGGGTAATCGGTGAGGTCTAGCTGGAGAGGGGTGATGGAGATATAGCCCTGCGTCAATGCGCCAAAATCGGTGCCATCTTCGTTTTTGCCTGTGGGTGCCTCACCGCCGATCCAGTAGTAGGGGCGGCCGCGCGGGTCAAGGCGCTTGACCAGCTCGTCTCGGTAAATGCGCAGCCCCTGGCGGGTGATATGGATGCCTTTAATTTTGTCTTCTGGCAGGTAGGGGACGTTGATATTGATGATGGGGGGCTTTTTGTTGTCAAGACCTTTTTCTAGTAAAGCCGTGAGGATGCGGTGGGTTATCCTGGCTGCGGGAGCAAAATCCATGGGGCCGGTGTAATGCTCGGGTGCGTTGAGTGAGACGGCGATGCCTGGAATTCCCCAAATGGCAGCTTCCATGGCAGCGGTGACTGTGCCTGAATAGGTCAGGTCCTGCCCAATATTGGCATTGGGGTTGATGCCGGAGACGACCAAGTCGAATTTTTGAGGAAGCACGCCCATCATGGCAAGGGCTACACAGTCAGAGGGTGCGCCGTCGCTTTTAAAGGCCAGGCTGCCATCTTGCAGGGTGGTTTCTGAAACGCGCAGCGGACGGTGCATGGTCTTGACGTGGCCTGCGGCAGACCAGTTATGGTCAGGGGCTAAAACGGTAACCCGTGCATCCAATTTGCGTACTTCCTGCGCTAAGGCGAGTAAGCCGGGGGCGTTGACACCGTCATCATTGGTAACGAGAATGTGCATCATAGATTTATCCTTCAATCCTAAAGTTTTTATTAATGGCGTTTACGTTTCTTGCGTTTGGGTTTGTTATTGGCAGTCTTTTTGCCGGATGCCTGGGCGGGGCTGGCAGCGCCAGAGGGAACAACGCGCAAAGCAATCTGTGCATCTGCGGCTTGTGTGGGGCGGTACCTGAACATGCGGCTTATCACACCCGCGCGAATGTCGGAAAGCAGTTCTTTGAACATCGTGCTGGCTTGATTCTTATACTGCACGAGCGGATCACGCTGGCCATAGGCTTCCATTCTGATGGACACGCGCAGCGCTTCCATGCGGGTGAGGTATTCGACCCACAATTCTGAGATCGTGCTCAAGAGCAGGCGCCGGTAGACGCGGTTTTGGGCTTGTCCGCCGAGGAAGGTGATCACCTGTGCCTTTAGGGCAGGATCGACAACCTGCAATTTTTGATCCTGGATGTTTGTGAAAACCTCTTCTCCCAGCAGTTCGATAAGTTCATTGCGCTTGGGTTCTGACAGGGCTCCCAGGTTAGCACCAGTATTCAAGAGGTGTTCCCATTCAGCGTGTCCAAAGACCTGACAGAACTTTTCTTCGGCGACCTCAAGGTGAGCCAGGACGTCCGGGATGATCTCCTGGTCCGTTTTTGATTCAAACCAGCGTGCCAGCAGGAAAATATAGCTCATGCGCCGGGTGACCTTGAATTGTTTGCGGTGAGATTTGGCATTAAAGGTGAGCACGGTGCCCTGGGTCATGAGCATGAGCAGGCGCATCAGTTCACCTTTATCATGCAGGGCGGCGCGGATGCGTTCTGGATTGGCATTCAGATCGCGTGCGATCTCACCTTTTTCACCCAGGAGGCGTTCGGCACGCCGGGAAATGCTTGAGTCGATTTGTGCGAGCAGGGTTTGGTTAACTTCATCCCAGGTCTGCGTCATTAGATCGCTGGCTTTGAGCGACCATTTTTCATTAAGACGGCGTTCAAAGGTGAGGATCAGACGGCGTACCATAATCTGGGTGAGCGTTGTGCGCACTTGTTCACGGATTTCGTCCTGGAGTTCGGAGGGGTCTTCAGTCAGGGTTTTGAGCTGGGAATTACTAAGACGCAGTGGGATGTGAAGTAAATCTGATAGCTCAGCGGTGACATCGCGCTTGACAGACGGCTCGTCGTATTGGATGGCATCGAGGAAAGTGTCCAGAGTATCATAACGTTCAGCCAACTGGGATTCCAGGCTCATCTCAGAACGGGACAACAAGGATTGCACATTAAGCATGAGGTGTTCGTTTTCAGCGTGAACAGTTTGCTCGGCAAGTGTGAGCATTTTTTGCTGCAGGTCAGCTTCGTTTTGAGGGTCACCAATGTAATCCATTACCAGTTTGAGCGAGTATGAAGGATAACTGAGCCAGGAGAAACTGAGCGGTGGTTGAATATCGTCCAGATAAGCCAATAACTTCCAAGGACCTTCTTTATCATCCAGGGCGGATTGAATGCGGTTGCCGAGTTCGGTACGCAGCATTTCGGTGACATCTTCGCGCAGGTCCTGCTTGGTGAAGATACGATTGCGTTGAGAGTAAATCCGCTCGCGCTGGTCATTAAGCACATCATCATATTCAAGCAAGTGCTTGCGCACGTCAAAGTTGGCGCCTTCAACGCGGGTTTGGGACTGTTCAATTAATTTGCCGACCAAACCGCTTTCGATGGGCAGAGTTTCGTCAATTTTCATGCGGCTGAGGACAGATTCGACCTGTTCACCGCCAAAGAGACGCATTAATTCATCTTCAAGGGAAAGATAAAAACGGGAGGATCCCGGGTCGCCCTGACGGGCTGCACGGCCGCGCAGCTGGTTATCAATGCGGCGGGCGTCATGCCTTTCAGAGCCGACCACGTGCAAGCCTCCCAATTCCCGCACACGTTCCATTTCGGCCATGTATTTAAGGAAAGCCTGAACTTCTTCTTCCTGGTAAGGGTACTTTTCCTTTGGGATAGTTTGCATGGCAGCCAGGCGTTCGTCCATGCGTATGTTATAGGGGTCTTCGTAGCCGGCTTTAGCAAGGATGTGGTTAATCTGTGAAAGGGTCTCTTCGGGGAGTTCGCCGCCTAATTTAATATCCACACCACGCCCAGCCATGTTTGTAGCGATGGTCACAGCGCCAAACGCACCTGCGCTGGCGATGATCTGGGATTCTTCTGTATGCTTACGGGCGTTAAGCACCTTGTGCGGAACGCCAGCGTCCATGAGGGGCAGCAGGCGCTGAAGGTGATCGGGGTTTAAACCAAGGATCGTGAGTAAGGGGGCGTGATTGGATGGGTCAGCAGGATTGAGTGATGTAACGCCAAAATCATGGCCCAAGCGACGCAGTTCTGGCATACGCAGCTTATCCAGCGGTTCATTGAGAGTGTTCATCTCGGGTGTTGAAACAACCTCGCCTTCACGAACATTGTTGTGTTCAAACCATGCCTGACGCAGGATCAGCGTTTGCAGCAAACGGCGTACCGATTGAGGCGAAAGACGTTCTGAGAGCCTATCTGAGTTCTCGACTGAAGTCGTGCCGACGAGCTGGGGGCGGCCAAGAACATGGTAGTGAATGATCTCACGTACGATCGCACGTAGTTTACCTTCTTCGCTGCGGAAAACCACATCCGGGTAGTCCTTGCGCTGCCAGAAGACGGGTGTCTTTTCGTCATCGTCAGGGTGGGCATAATAGGTATATTTATAGCCGTCTTGATCACGTGCCTCAACAGCTTTTAAGTCTGTTTCGGGCTGCATGGCGATATATTCGAGATTAGTGGGGATTGCCAAGACTTCCAAACGGTAGATGTCGAAGAATTCCTCTGCCTCAGTGATGGCTGTACCAGTCATGCCTGCCAATTTTTCATACATACGGAAATAATTTTGGATGGTGATGGTGGCGTGGGTGATGTTCTCTGCCTGGACCTTGACCCCTTCTTTGGCTTCCATTGCCTGATGGAGTCCATCAGACCAACGGCGGCCAGGCATGAGCCGACCGGTGAACCCATCTACAATGACTACATTGCCTTTTTGGACGAGGTATTCCTTATTTCTACGGAAGAGGAACTGGGCTCGCAGGCCCTGCTCGAGGAAGCCTAGTAGACGGGCCTGCTCAGGCGTGATATCTTCTGGACGGTCAGGGTCACGCAGGGGTACACCGAGCAGTTCTTCCACATGTGCCAGACCAATCTCTGTCATGGTGACGGTTTTATCTTTTTCGCTGACCTCATAATCTTCGGGTGCCAAGGCACGCACGACCTGTGCCATGCGCAGATAGGTTTCGGAGTCTTCATGAGCGGGACCCGAAATTATGAGTGGAGTACGGGCTTCATCGATGAGGATGTTGTCAACCTCGTCGATTATGGCGTAATGGTGACCGCGCTGCACGCGCCGGTCAAGGCTCATGGTGATGTTGTCACGCAGGAAATCGAAACCGAATTCATTATTGGTACCGTAGGTGATGTCGGCTTTGTAGGCTTCAGGGCGCAGGACGGGACGCATTTGGTGCTGTTCTTCGTGCAGCGAATTCTCTGCGGGATCGTACATAAAGGCGAGGCGGCCGTTATCAGTACGAGCGGCCATCTGCAGAACGCCAACAGTCGTATCCAGTAAATGATATATAGCCCCCATCCAACGGCCATCACGCCGGGCGAGGTAGTCATTGACAGTGACAAGGTGAGCGCCTTTACCCGTGAGGGCATTGAGATAAAGGGGCATGGTGGCTGCAAGGGTTTTGCCCTCGCCAGTGCGCATTTCCGCGATCTCACCATGATGGAGAGTAATACCGCAGATGAGCTGGACGTCATAGTGGCGCTGGCCGAGTACGCGTTTACTGGCTTCGCGTACAGCAGCGAAGGCTTCGGGCAGCAAATCGTCAAGGGTCTCGCCATTTTGTAAGCGCTTGCGAAATTCGGCTGTCTTGGCGTGCAGTGCATCTTCGCTTAAAGTTTCAAAATGTGCTTCAAGACTGTTGACCTGATTTGTGATGACAATGAGTTCCTCGGTTTTCTTTTTATCCGGGTCTCCACCGAGAACCCGAGCGATCTTCTTGAACATAAATCGTTTTCACCTTTTCATGTTTAGTGTGCCTTAAATGCACATTATTTATTGTAAATGCGGATGCGAGATGAAATGCCCGTTAATCGAATCCTGAAATTTGATTATAGCATACCCGTCCTAAAGGCTTGTTTCAGCAAGGAAATGTTAATGATATTCTGAGGCATGAGAGTCGTGCAGGATTAATTGAACAGAATTTATTTTAGACTGGTAACCGGAAAGCAGAGTTTTTCATCAGGATTTCGGGTGTTACTTAATGGCGTTTGAATTAAAAAGCAAACAGGCAGCCCAAGAGACTGCCTGTTTGTGAATCGTAAAAGTGTAGCCTTATCGTTTGTGGTGTTAGGGACGACAAGAATGCATTTACGGTGCAGGGCAACCAGCGAGCGAGTTGAAGGTCAGAGCGCACCACCATGATGCTGGCATGTAGATCAGTACAATGCTGACGATAACGCAGGAAACGATAGCCATTATGATGAGAATCGTAAGCCAGGTGGGGAACTTCTTTTTCTTCTCTGCGGGCACTGGAGCCTGGTAGGCAGGTGCTGGTGCCGGGTAAACAGGCGCCGGTGGGGGCTGCTTAGGGGCTTGTTGTTGTGCAGGCGGCGCAGGCATTCTGGTTTGGCTCGCGATGACTGTGGCGTTCGGGTCATAAGACGCTGGCTCAAAGACAACAACGATGTTTTCACCAAAGGTGATGACATCCCCGGAGTGGAGTACCTGCGGTGCAGAAACGCGCATACCGTTGATGAATGTACCGTTGGTTGAGCCAAGATCTTCAATAACAATGCCATCTGCCCTCATCAGGAAACGGGCGTGGCGGCGTGAGATCTCTGGGTCGCTGATGGGGATATCATTAGATAGATCCCTACCAAGGAAGACCTCTTCCTGTTCGAGCGGGAAAGATTTTCCTGGTGCAGGGCCGGAACGCATGGTTAAACGAAAACTTTGGGCGGGCATAAGACCTCCTTCAATGTGCGTAAGAAAAACAGTCTAATCAGTACACTAATTAGTGTAATGAATTAATGTGATAATGTCAAACATTTTTAGGGTGTTGGCCAGGGTATATTACCAACTTTAGGTACTGCAGGTGCGGTCTGAGAGGTGGCAGCAGAATTTGGCTGATGAGTTTAGACAAAGTGAATCCTGGACAACGCGCAGCGGACTGTTGAATTATAAAGAGATATATGCTATTATTAAGGTGTTGAAGAACGATAGGGTGGGTCAGCTCCCAAAGAACATTTGAACATCGCAGCCAGAAGAGCTGCCTATTTCTGCCGTCGTTTGATAATTATAACTGGCGGTGAAATCTTTAGAATCTTTTTCAACACTCTCTACAATATTAGTTGATAGGATTTGCGTTTTGTTTACTTCGCCTGGCTTAATCCTCAAAAAGGAGATTGACGATGAGTAAAAAACATTTTTCAATACTTACAATAATTACACTCATTTTACTTTTCTGGTGGGCTTTTGCACCCCAAATCGCATATGCCGCTGTGCCCGGGCTGCCATTCACGGAGGACTTCACTGATACAGCGCTGCGAGATGCTGACAAGACGAACGCCAATTGGTCGACTGATGAAGAGGCATTGATCCTGAATTGGCGTGAAGCCCAATATGGCGTTTTTGACCCAGGTTTGACTGGCGTGAATATCAGCAGCGATACGCACTTGACCCAATCTATTGCATTGGGAGATGTGGACGGGGACGGCGATCTGGACCTGGTGGCAGGTAATAGTGGAACCAACCGCCTGTACCTGAACGACGGAACTGCGGATCCTTTCAGCGGGGCGAGTAGTGGCGCGGATATCAGCAGCGACACAGACGATACCACATCTATTGCATTAGCTGATGTGGACGGGGACGGTGACCTGGACCTGGTAGCAGGAAATAATTCTGGGACTAATCGCTTGTACCTGAACAACGGCTCTGCGGATCCATTTAGCGGGGTGGCTGGCTCGGATATCAGCAGCGATACGCATAAGACCTACACTATTGCATTGGGAGATGTGGACGGGGACGGCGACCTGGACTTGCTGGCGGGTAATTATGATCAAGCCAACCGCCTGTACCTGAACAATGGATCTGCGGATCCATTTAGCGGGGTGAGTGGCTCGGCTATCAGCAGCGGTGCGCACAAGACCTTCTCTATTGCATTGGGCGATATTGACGGGGACGGCGACCTGGACCTGCTGGCAGGGAATTCTGGTCAAGCCAACCGCCTGTACCTGAACAATGGCAGTGCGGATCCATTTAATGGGGCGGCTGGCTCGGACATCAGCAGCGATGCACATGGTACCGAGTCTATTGGATTGGGAGATATGGACGGAGACGGCGACCTGGACCTGCTGACAGGGAATAATAGTTCCACCAACCGCCTGTACCTGAACAATGGCAACCCGAATCCATTTAACGGGGTGACTGGCTCGGATATCAGCGGCGATACCCAATCGACCTACTCTATTGCATTGGGAGATGTGGACCGGGACGGCGACCTGGACCTTGTGGCAGGTAATTCAAATAGTGAAACGAACCGCCTGTACCTGAACAACGGTACTGCCACGCCATTCAGCGGGGTGGCTGGTTCAGATATCAGCAGTGATGCGCACTTGACCGTCTCTATTGCATTGGGAGATGTGGACGGGGACGGCCACCTGGACCTGCTGGCAGGGAATTTAAGTCAAACCAACCGCCTGTACCTGAACAGG
>JAUXFJ010000061.1 GCA_030620065.1 Anaerolineaceae bacterium | reverse complement strand
TGTTTCAATGATGTTGGATAAAACTTTTTGAGCAGGTGGTATATTCCAAATTATCAGCACATCAGCACCGGATAGTTTTGTTCTATCGCAATATGGTTTGTTCCTCGGCGGCTGATTTTCTGCCCAGATCAATGCTTGTGGAGTATCGTTTAAGATTGTTTTTAAAACCAGCTCGGGCTGCGAATCTCGCCGATGGTCGATAATTATTATGGCAGGTTGTTTTACTTCCATTACTTTCAGAGCATGAGAGTCGGTCCAGACAAGGCTTACTTGGCGCTGGCCGCGGTAATCATTTATAGTGAGGCGGTAAGCCAAATCGAATTTGCCTGTCGGAAGTGGTTCGTCGCCTGCGTTCCACCAGATGACCTTTTGCGTGATGCCTTGTTCATTAGCAACAAGTACCTGGCGGTGTTCTTGGTTTCGCCCCACCTTTCTATCTGACTCGATGACGAGGTTGGTCGCCAGGAAATTTAAGGGAGGGTTACCGGGTCCAAAGGGGGCTAAACGCTTAATATCTTCAATGAATGGTAAGGAAATATCGGAAAGGTCTAAATTTGCCGATATTTCAAGCGAGGGCGCTTGTTCGGTTTGTCGAAGTTGCTCAGCAACGGCGTGTCCGGCTGCTCTACGGAAGGCTGGCAGATTTTTGATTGGTAAAGATAGACCCGCAGCCATAGCATGTCCGCCGTAGTTTGATAAAAGGGACGATTGTGAGGCAATGATATTCGTGATATCCAAACCCTCGATGGATCTTGCAGAACCACGTACTGAATCATCTTCTCCAGTAAGCAGAATAGCCGGTTTGTTGTATTTTTCAACCAGTTGGCTTGCTACAAGGCCAATAATGCCTGCAGGCCATTGAGGATGATAAAGGATGATCATTGGAGATCTGCGAATTTCGGGATCATTCTCCAATTGTTTTAACGCAGCTTGTAAGACCTGCCGGGTGAGTAATTTGCGACGTTGATTCAGGCCTTCGGTTTGTGTCGCTATGATTTCAGCACGCCCCTCGTCTGAAGTTAGTAATAATTCAACAATAGGGTTTGCATCGCTCAATCGTCCGATGGCGTTCAGGCGGGGTGCGATCTGAAAACCAATAAGCTCTTCATCAATATTCTCTTGTTTTACTCCAGCTTTCTCAATCAATTTCAGTAAACCCAGGCGATTTGAATTTTGTAAGTGTTTTAAACCCTTTTGCAGCAGATAGCGGTTATCTCCTTGAAGAAGGGCTACGTCAGCAACAATACCTAATGCGACCAGATCCAGATATTGGTCAGTATCCAGGTTCGTCCCTTGAACCTCATTGAGGGCTTCAATGAATTTATAAGCCACACCTACACCAGGCAGGGCTGCCAGTGGGTGATCGTTAGAGAAGAAATTTGGGTTAATGATCGCATCGGCATGTGGTAATTGGTCAGGGAGTTTATGATGGTCAGTAACGATGACTTTTAGCCCTTTGGTGCGGGCATAATCAATTGCTTCGTGCGCGGTAATACCTGTATCACAGGTTAATAGAAGTTTCGCACCGGCAGCGATCAGCTTTTTGAGTACAGGGAGGTTAATTCCGTGAGATTCGTATGCGCGGACGGGGATATGAAAGGTGACATTTGCTTTCATTTGACGCAGAGCAGAGACGAGAAGTGTTGTCGAAGTTTGCCCATCAACATCAAAATCACCCCAGACGCAAATTGGCAAACCGGATGTTAAGGCTTGACCCAGGATATCAACAGCTTTTTGCATATCCTGAAACTCAAAAGCAGAACTGGGTGTGTAGAAATTTGGATCCAGAAAGCTTTGGATTTGGTCAGGGGTCTTGATGCCGCGTTTAAATATCGTTTCGGCAATCAAAGGATGACCGCCAATCATCTTTTGAAAATCTTCAGGCAGTGTGAGGGGGGGAGGATAGATCCATTTCATGGTCATATCGAGTTAAAATCTTATCTCGTCTATCTGATCAATATCGATACTAAATTCAAGCAGGTCAGAGTCTTCGAAGCCAGGCTCAAGTTCTGAAAAGCTACCTGCTTGGACGCCTTTTTCGCATAGCGATCGATAGTTACAGAATTTACAGTGCTTAAGGTTGCCTGTTTTGATGAAGTTCTGCTCAGATTTTGAATTTATCTCTTTGATCAGATGGGTTAGATAGAGTTCATCCGCATCGAAAGCTGATTGCGAGTATTCTATTACCTGGGGATCATCCGGGAAATTAGCTTGCCAATAGATCATGCTGATATCTTCCGGCTTATAGGTGTTTGCTTTTGTCAAGGCTGCATATTCCTTAGCAAGCAGATATGGATAGACGCGACTTTGCAGGCGGGCTTTAAGCTGGGTTTTGGTAGCGGGTTTTTGTGAGGTTTTCCAATCATAGATTGTTAAGTGATCACTGCTAACGGATACCAGGTCAAACTTAGCCATCAAGCGAGTATCAGTTATAGATGAGATAAGTTTCACTTCGGGAAAGCGTGTAGCACTTATTGTTTGAGAAAGCTTTTGATGGAAATTTTGCCACCAAACAGGAAGATCAGGGTTTGGATCAGCTTCAGCAGTGTTGTGTAATCGTTCGAGCGGCAGACCTAAAAAGTATTGTTGAATGAGCCTGTGAAATCTTGCGCCGCTCAACATGTGCTCTTCCATAAGGAGGGCATCATCTGTTTGCAGGGCTGGCCATTGAAGTCCCTGGATATGGCGTAAATAGAAACGGTAAGGGCAATTGACATAATCCTGAAGGCTGCTTTGGCTATATATAAAGTTATCTGGCAGTTTCATTTGTCACCAAGACCTTTCCAAAAGGTTCGCAGTGCAACTAATGGGATTGCCTCAACCGAGTCGCCACGCCGACCGGTGTTCCAAGTGATGGTGAGTGCTTTGCGCGCACGTGTGATGCCAACATAGAGAAGTCTGAGACGTTCGCGAATATATTCAAGCCTGGCTTTAAGTGACGCATCACCTTCCTTATAAATATCATGGGAGTCAGGAGAAACTAATATGTTAAGCTGGGCGAGAGCTTCGGTTTCCATGTTGAGTTCATTTTTGATGAACCATTTTTCTGAATAATAATCGTCATATTCATTTCCTGAAGGGAAGTTGTAGTTATTGACTGCCATGAGATAGACTTTATCCCATTCAAGCCCTTTTGCCTTGTGCATTGTTGCTACAACAACCTTGCCTTGATACTTGTCAGGGTTGAATCCTGTCTCATCTTCACTGAAGCCAAGGAAGCGGCGTTCATTTTTCGCAATGATCTTTAATTCCTCGCCAAGCTCCGGCAGCTGCCAATCAGGATGGCTATTTTGCATCTGACGCAGAGTTACTGCCAATTTATGTGCCATGGCCAGTTCGGTTGGGTCCAAGAATAGATCCTGCGCTATGGTTAGGATCAGCTGGTCTATGGGGAGGGAGATGCCTTTTTGCCAGCGTTGGATCACTTCACGAAAATCAACAAGGTATTTGTAAATTAGAGGGTTTTCAGCTTCAATATCCAGCGATGAAAGCCAATTGGTGCCTTCGGAAGGCCATAAATAATCCTCTACACGGTGACATTTCTTGATGAGTTTACTTGCTTTTTCCGCGACAGGTTTTGCTTCTGCATCTGAGCGGTCTGCGCGCCGCCAAACCCTGAACGCTGTAGCAAGCTTGGCTGCGGATTGTGGATCAGATAGATAGCGCAGGATATTAGCAATTGCACCAGCGGAAAGGCGGGTGGATGTTGCGCTGTTCAAAAGGTTATCAATGACTTCAATCCCTTTTTGCTTCAGCATGTCGACGACTTCAAAACCACGGGTGTTTCTGGGGACAAGGATCGCAACGGTCTCATCTGGATGGTCTGTGAGCCATTGTTGAACATCGTTGACAACGAAGTTGATTTCTTCCCCGGGGTTTAATTTCTGTTCAATGAAATGAATTGCTTCAGGGCAGTCATCAGGGTTGGGCTGGGGGTCTGACTTTGATGTAGATTTGATATGAGGTAAGGAGAGTGCACCACGAATAGATTCGTTAAAGTGTTCTGTGTGGGTCCAATCAATTAGATAGTTAGCCAGAGAAATGATGCTGCGAGTTGACCTGCCTGATTCGGGCAGATTTTCAGAGACCACATCTGTCCGGTTTAGAAAATCCCTTAATAAACGGGGGTCTGCTGTTGTAAAGGTTTCATAGATTGCCTGATTCGGATCCCCGACTCGCACCCAGTTGCCATTTTCTCCTGTAAGCAGGGAAAGGATCTCCTGCTGGAGGTGGCTGCTGTCCTGGGCTTCGTCCTCAAGGATGTACGGCCAGCGGTTTTGAAGGTTTGTGACCAATTCAGGGTCATATCTCAAACACTGCAGAGCCAAGCGGATGAGATCATCAAAATCAACCCCGCCACGGTAATTCAATGCCTGCTGATAATCTTCGTAGAGCTGAACGCCCATTTCTACGAGGGGCAAGCTGCTCCGGTATTTTTCGAGTGTGCTTCTCAGGGCTTGGGGGGATAACTGCTTATCTTTGGCAGAGCGGATAAAATTATTGGTGATGACATTGGTCAATTTAAGAAGATCTACTCTATGGATTTTTTCGCGCTGGTAATCACTTAAATCGTCCTTTAAATACCGATCGAAATACTCAGGGTGTACACGCAGAAATGTCTCAGCAACATTTGTTTTTATACTATTTGCTTCGCGTTCGTCAATAATATTAAAATCGTTGCTCAATCCTGCCAAATCCGGCCTTTCTCTTACAATATCGTGCGCAAGCCCATGCAGTGTTCTGACTCGGTAGCTTATGCCTGGCAGGAGCCCGCTTTCTTTTAATCGTTCACTGATGCGCTGTGAGAAATTATCGACTGCTGTATTGACCAATGTGACAACCAATACTTCCTGATCCATCCCAAGTGCACCAGAGAGGATGAGCTTTGCAGCAAGCATCGAAAGCGTCCAGGTTTTTCCGCTGCCCGGAACCGCAGCAATGCCCATCTTCCCTGATGAATAGGCCATGATGCGTTCCTGACTGGGGCGTAAAACGATCTTCTTAGCCTCCATCAGCCCCCCTTAAGCTTTGTTGGAATACAGTTTGGATCAACCGCATCATTAATCCGCGCTCATCAGAGCCGTTTTCATTGAGACCGCTAATCCCCAGGTAAACACGCTTTCGGCAGCGGGCTATCAAGCCAGTGATCAAACGCTTTAAGCCTTCCTGACTGACTGCTAATTCATGTTCCGCGGTCCATTTTTGCCCTTGTGTCCATTCCCGGCTGAGGACATAAGGATGGGTGAGAGGTTGTTCAAGGCGTACATACCAGCCTGAGCTGCTGGTATTAAGCCAGAATTGATAGTCAACGGCTTGATTATTCATCAGGAATGTATAGGCTGGGGCGATGAATACAGCTTCCTGGTCACTTTGCTTCCAGGATTGTAAGTATTGAGCAGCAATGACACCATCGGCGAGCATTTGGAGGTACTCTTTGCCGAGCGTAAAGTTGGAATCTTGCCTTGTTTCAGCCATTGCCCAGCGGAACTTGCGCACAGACTCAATTAGATTTGCTGTAATGCGGCCTGAATCCAAATCTCGATGAAAGCGAAAACCGGATTGACTGAGAACTTCACCAAACAAGCGGCTGAGGAAAATATCCAGAGCTTCTTCTTTGTCAGTTTGGTTGAACCATAGGCGAAGGTGTTCGTACTTTGCACCGATCTGGTAGGTTATCCTTTCTCGTAACAAAGATGGAAAGTCATCAAAGGCTTTGAGCAGATTCGCGGGATCGTCTTTTTGATAAGCTTGCTCAACCAGGAGCTGTGCACGAACCAAATCCAGACCATCAATAGCCTGCATCATGGCATAGGCAAGCGTGAATTTACTTGGAAGCATTTGCCATTGCGGATAGGCAAGGGTGGTCAGAGTCAATAGACACTGCGCGGCAGGTTCGTCTCTCAGTGCACGCGATGGGCGATGCGAACGGGTTGGAATGCCAATCTTTTCCAGGCGATGATTAAGTGAAAAGCGTAGCATATCTGATATGAAGGGCGCCAGAATAACAATTTCGCCGGGCGGGGTGCCAGAATCTATAAGGTTCTTCACTTCTGAAACGACCCAATCCAGCATTTGGGGATAGAAACGGAGTTCATCACCCGGCACAACCAAGATCTCTTGCAATGTTTCCAAGCTTAAGCTCTTCTGTCTGGCTCTATCTAAATCCCTGTTCTGCAGGTGTTTTATGGTGCTATTTAGGGCTTGTAAGTCCTTGGATGAAGTAAATGACTCCGAGAAAGTGTGGATTTTATCGCAATGCTCTCTTAGATCAGATGCAGTGTTTGGATCAGCCCCCAGGAAGCGGCGAAAGCCGCCTCCCTCGTCAAATATCAACAGGGCGGAATCGAGATTGGGAAGCCATTCCTGTAGAATATCATATGCAAAAGGCGGGTCTTCTTCCAAATTATCATAAATAACATGTTTGCAGGTGCTGAAGAGCTTATACCGGAATATCTCCGACGGCCAGATAAGGTTTCGGAATAGTTCAATTTGCAGTGAGTAATCCAGTAAATTGTTTTCCAAACAAAAGCTTCTGAAAAGATTGACACAATCCTGGACGTTATCATAGACATTCAATTGACTTAAATCACCGACCCAAGCTGATTTTAGGCGTTCACCGATTTCTGTATGGGGAAATCCAACGATTGCAGCCTTGTTTATGTTATCTATGATCTGGCTGTAAAGGCGATTGCGTTCGAGCACAATGGAGTTAAAATAACCCTTCTCAAAAAGCGGTGTGACGAGATGTGCCATGAAATACTGCGAACTTTCCAAAGTTAAGAAAGAAGGGGATGTGTTTGGGTGTTTAAACCCAGCGAGGTCATTGATGATAGGCCAGTACAGCCCTACCATTCGACGGGCAAGCCCCCCAAGGGTAAGTAAAGTGACAGAACTGCCGCTGTATGCTGGTTTGGTTTCCAGCGCATGTTGATAGGGGCCGGCTAATGTCCTTTGGGGTGTTAAAACCAATATTGAAGATGCAGGGATGCCCATATTAAGCAGCGCCAGCATCCTTTGAACGCCTATGGTGGTCTTACCTGTCCCGGAAGGACCGCACAAAAAAGTTTTTCCTTTGGGTGCACTGCTGATCAGAGCATTCTGTTCTTTGGTGAGCTGCATAAAATTATTATATACGATAACCGTTCTGCGGCTGGGGATTAACACTATTTTGGATATAACAGCAAGGTATAATAATTTGACAAATTAACTTACTTCATTGATCAGGAGTGAACAACAGGATGGTAAAAGGATTATCTGCTTTTTTCTCACCCAAAGGCGTAGCTGTTATCGGTGCGTCATCACATGCCAACAAACTAAGTTACGGGATTTTAGAGAACTTAACCCAGTATCATTTTAAAGGGAAAGTTTATCCCATCAATCTTAAAGCTAAAGAAATCCTGGGGCTCAAATGCTATTCAAATATCAGGGATGTACCAGATCCGGTAGACCTTGCAGTCATCGTTTTGGCGGCGAGCATGACATTGGAAGCTTTGAAGGCTTGTGCTAAACGCGGCATCAAAGCGGTGATCATCATCTCGGGCGGTTTTCGCGAGATTGGTGAATCGGGCGCGGCTTTGGAAGAAGCTTGCATGAAGGTCGCAAAAGAAAATGACATGCGCATTATCGGGCCGAATTGCGTCGGTACGATGGATTTGTACAGTGGATTAAACACAACTTTTATTAAAGGCATGCCCGAAGTTGGTCCGATCGGTTTTGTGTCTCAGTCCGGGGCGGTCTGTGGAGGGGTGGTTGATTTGATCATTGATAAGCAAATCGGGTTTACACACTTTGCCAGTTTAGGTAATGAGATGGATGTTTCTGAGGCGGATGTCATTGAGTATTTCGGTGATGATCCGCACGTGAAAGTGATTGCTGCATATATTGAGAGTATTCAGGATGGAAGGCGTTTTATGAAAGTGGTGCGGCAGGTCTCGGAAAAGAAGCCAATCGTGCTGCTTAAGGCTGGCCGGACAGATGCAGGAGCTAAAGCGGTTTCATCACATACCGGTTCGTTGGCTGGTTCATACGCAGCCTATCAAGCAGCATTTGAGCAAACAGGTATCATTGAAGTTGATGATATCAAGGAACTTTTCAACGTTTCATGGGCTTTAGGCTGCTTGGAACTGCCAGGGGGGAGAAGGGTTGCCATTATAACCAACGCGGGCGGTCC
>JAUXFJ010000028.1 GCA_030620065.1 Anaerolineaceae bacterium | reverse complement strand
TTTGCTGATGGCTGCTGTCCTCTATATTGTACAACGCCCTGTTGATCTGCTTCAATCTGCCTTTATTTGCCAGTGACACTTCGCTTACTTCACGGCTGTTGGGTAACCTGCGCCTGATCTCCCCTGCTTTGCCATAATGCCCGGGCAGGTCGATCAAGCCAATCGCCATCTCCGGGTTATTCTCTGGTCTTAAATAGCTTGCATAATTGGCTTTGTTTTCCACCCCGGCCTTCTTTTCATACGCAAGCTGGGTTCTGGCGGGCACCCCCGTTATTGCCTCAAGCGCAGCCCTGCTGATAATGCCTGTGTGATGAAGGATAAAACCCGCCCAGCACCATGCCAGCCAGCCTTTGGCTAAAAACCTTTCTTTGGGAATCAGGACCGCCCGACTTAAGCGCAGTGTCTTGTTGAGTGCCGCCCCCGCGGTCTTTGCTCCGCTCTGCCATGAGGTAAGCCTGTAAACCTTATCCTGCCGGGTGATAAGCCCCAGCCTGCCCGCCTGTCCCAGCCAGCGATAGAGAGTCTGCTTTGGAATGCCCAGGGCGCGCAGGTGCTGCCTGAACGCTTTGGCAGGAATGAAACCGCATCCACCGATGTCGAAATCCTTGGCGATGAACCACACCCGGAACGCTCCCGCAGGTTTGTTGTGATGTATGGCTCTAAAGAGGATCTCTGGATAGATTTTAATGATTATCCCCAGGTAAATAGAATATTTGTTCTATATGTCTGAGTAAGATAATAGCATGTTATCCAGGGAAATTCAATACGTCAAAAGCGTCCACCGAAACGGCTAAAAATGCCTATTAATACACCGTAGGGGCGACGCATGCGTCGCTCGTACATAAACTTTCAAATCCGCGGTGACAAATCGCATCAACAAAATGAGCAACGCGCCCGGTACCCGACTCTGGCAGCGTAATTACTATGAGCATGTCATCCGTGATGACAATGACTATGAAAGCATCGTGGGTTACATCCTTGCTAACCCTTTCAATTGGGTAAAGGATGAAGAAAATACCACTCGCAGCAGACCAACGCCAGGGTAAACCGCCGACCAATCAGTTCCCATTAAAACTTTTGGCAACTCAGGTGCCATGAGCCCAATGGCTTAATGTGACCACAAAGGTTTATTTTGGTTGAATTTGATGCCCCATGGTACTCGGCAGTAAATGATCAAATCTTCCCATAATCGCTGCTGCTGGATCAGCAGGCTAGGCTTCTTGATAATTGACATACCCCCCCGATCAGATGTATAATGATTATGAAAATACTCGTTGCCTCTAGGTAGCATAGTATAAGAGTGTTATAAGGCTTGCTGTATTGTTGGAAGGAACTCTTGCTCAATTGTAAAAACAGCTCATTCAGTTCAATACTGTATTCAAATTGAAATATCAACTCCGCGTACACTGTTAACTTTCAGTAGGCCAAAGTATTTTTCGACACATGGAGGAATTCGATGAAAAGAAAAATATTATCAAGGATTGCATGCAACACAATCTCAATGTTAGTCATTTTAATATTGATCTCCTTAAACAACCCGACGACAACGCGAGCAGCGCCTAGTTTATACTATGGTTGGCTCTCTCCCTCCGTGGCTTCCCAGAGCACTTATCGCGTTACTCTGACAATTAGTGATCTCTACGGTGTCGCACCTCCATCGTCAAGGTGGTACGGTCCAAACGGTTCACAGGTCAACGTCACATGTGGGACCGGAAATGTCATCAGAGAGTATGTTTACTCTTACGGAGCCTTGTCCCAGGTTAAAGACTATTTCTATGTCAGCGGCTGTAATCGCGAACCAGGTCAATATCGGGTGACTGTCGGAGGGGAAATCGACAAAACATTTACGGTCCAACCCCCCCCAACATATTATAACTATCTACCCCTAATCCTGAAATAACCAGAGCCGCCAGACGAATCCGCTAAAATCAACCCTTCGGATAGTGTGACGGGACTTCCTTTAAACCTGAACCTGGCCTGAGGTAACAGCTTTGGGGTAGAAAATTACGACTACTGATACGATACTATCAACGACAATGCCTGCACGAATTGGGTGAATACAGGCGCCCCCAACACCACCAAATCCGTAGTTAATGGGCAACCACAGGGGAGTTGCCCCTACAAAACCATTATCATTGCCGGATGTGGCACCTCGGCTCAAATCATTGACAACCCACAGATATATGAGTGGGGTGAAACACCATCAATGGCCCGTCTTTGGCAGCGCAATTACTATGAGCATGTAATCCGTGATGACAATGACTATGAAAGCATCGCGGATTACATCCTTACAAACCCTTTCAATTGGGAAAAAGATGATGAAAATATCACTCCAAGCAGATCATAGACCAGGTGATTCGCTGACCCACCCTGCTCACTAAAAGTTTTCTTGCTAGAAAATATGGACTGCTATCCAAGTATGAGCATTGGACATACACCTAAGGCACTTTAGAATATTAGGGGTATCCCTTGTAAGTCAACTCAGGTCTTTCAGCTAAACAACGCCAGTCCAGCTGCTCAAATATATACTCCCCTTCTTCAATCGAACGAGAATAGAACAGTGTGCCCATGGGCACACTGAAAAACTATTGGTTCTTAAACATCAAAACACAATTAAATTAATTCTATGAGGAGGAGTCTAACCTTTCACGCGTCAGAGTATGCATGATCATTCTTTGGTTATCTTTTTGAAATCCCAATTTTCAAAAAGTTGCTCAAGATCAATCTTGTAGTCATAGCGAGGTGAATCTGAGGGCTGGCGGTAGTCACTCAGTTTGATCTTACCCCTGTAATAATCCGTCAACGCATGTATCAATAACAAACCCGCTACTTGAGAATTGGTCAAGCGTCCTTCTTCAGCAATCCGGGCGACGGCTTTGATCAAGCCGGGCGGAAGGTCGTAGAGGGCACGCCTGCCGCGGCGCCTGGCGCTCTTCCTACGCTCACGCAGTAACTTCGGACTTACATCACCCTGTACAGCGCGGTCTTTATCACTCATTTAATCATCTCCATGATTCACTTGATAATCATTTAAATATGGTCAATTAGTTGCTAATTAATTAACCTTGATACCCAATGCATCAATCAGGCGCTGGATCAGGAATAATTTGCCACTCGTGTTTTCTTCAATCTTCAGAAAATGGCTCAGGTCCGATGCAAGGGTTGAGGTTAAAAATCCATCACCAAGATAGCCTGCCTCCAGGCGCACTTTTGCTTGCCAGAGTTGCTGTGACAACTCTTTCGGGGGAAGATTTGCAAGTCTTAATGCTGCCCCACCCGCGTCCAAACCTGACTCAAGTGCCCGCGAGACAGCAAAACTCATCGGGGATTTGATGCCGGGTGTCAGGCAGCCATAGATAAGCCAGGAAACAAAGCTTTCGGATTCAAAACGTTGTTGGATCTGTTTGCTCAAAACAGGGTTGATGCGGTTTAATATTTGTTCAATATCCCAACAATTATTAGAATAATAAGCCTCCACCACTTGATCAGTTAGTTCAGATTGATCTGTTTCTTGAAGAAAATCAGATATTTTGAGAGCTGTATCTGGTGGTTGCTTATATTTTATAGATAATAAAGTATTTTTAAGCTTATAGAGTATATTAATTACTGTATCAAAATTACATATATTCTGACGTACAAGAGTATCAAAATGACAAATAATTGAGCGTACTAAAGTATCAAAATAACTTATTTCGTGCGGTTCTAGAGTATCAGAATTACAAATTCCTGTATTAACTAAGGTCTCATAATTACAAAATGAGCTGTGATTGAGGAAATATGATGACTTTTGAAGCAGAGAAGAAGCGTTCTTATCGCTGAGCAGCGATTGAAGCTTATCCAAGTCATCCATGCGGGCACAATCATTAATGAAATGATATACGGCATCCTGAATCTGATGGTCGCTTGCGGTGAGCTGCGTATCGTTGACCTCAAGCTGCCAGTCCAGACCACTATCTGAACGGCGGGTTTCAATGCGGCATAGATAGTGACTGATGAGTTCACGTTTTTCATCGCGCCAGGAACGTACATATTCAGAGTTATCTTTAATATCATCCGATCGAGGGCGGCCTCGTTTGGTGGGGTCTTTTTGAGGGATGCGTTTGGGCAGCGACACCGAACCGATCCATGCTTGCAGTGTCTTTAAACCTCCGGGAACCCAAAAGGTGTTGCGATCCTGACCGTGAGCCCAATCGACGTAACAACAATTCTTGCACATCAAATAAAGGGCTCCGAGGTCGTCTCCTAACTCAGGAAGCACTTTGCGGAACCAGTACCATGGGATTGCCAGGAAGCTTTCAGGGCGAATGAGATGAGAGGAGAGCGAATCGCAAATACCAGCCAGGACGCTGTTAAGCACTTGACCGTCGAGCGCAATTGAGACTACCTCATGCACCGAAGCAGCATGTGTAATGACAAGCTCTGCAGAAGCGGGGGTTCGATAGGGGAATTGGAGGATTTGATCGCGGCTGGTGCGCAGCGCTTCTGTCAATGCGTCAACGGGATTGTCTTGAATACCGTGGTCCTGCAGCCAGGCAAGAAGATCGCTGGCATCGCCGGGAGTCAACAGGAGCCCTTTGTATTGGTAGGTATTGGGGAGGCGGTGGATGCGGCCGTCTTTAAAGGTGTGCTCAGCCTCAGAACGGGTAGCGAACCAATCAAGTTTGCCTTCTTTGAAAAGGCGGAAGAATTTAGCGCGGCTGATGACACCACCCAATGAGCGAAGTAATGCTGCAACATTTACTGTAACAGTGTCGCCGGACTTTGGGAAAACATTATCAAGGCCATCATCTTGAAATGCTCGGTAGAATGCCTGACGGAGAGCGATCGCAATAAGAACGGGCGCTGATCCGACATAAGGGATAAAGCGTAATAAATATGAGGGGACAGCTGCAATGGACTCAGGGCGGATGATTGCTTCTGCAACATTGGCATAACCTAAAACCAGCTGCAAACTTTCCGTTTCAGTGCCCATGGGCACAGTTGAGATATTACGCAGCTTTACACGAATACCCGCGACATCATCCGCAACAGCTTCGATGACGGGATAATATTCGCAGAGTTTGGGAAAAGCAGCCTCGTCAGTAGCGATTTCTAGCATGCCATCATAACTAACCGTGGATTGGTTTAAAAGACGATCAAGTTCATCACCACAGGTGGAGCGCAGAGCATTTTTAATGTTCCACCATGTGTTTGAGCCCTGATTCATGCTAATTTACCCCTTTTTGAGCACTTTAAAGGGTGATCTGCTTGACGAGTGAATCGAAAGATGCTATCATAATAAAGAACATCGTAAAGATTAACGCAACACACAAACATTAGGATGGCTCCGAAAAAGTCCTAAACATTATTGGCTTGAGACCCGGTAACAGCGGGTCTTCAGCTTTAAAATGAGCGATATTTACGCCTCTGCTGAATATTTGAATAAGCAAAAAACAAATCAGTTATTTCAGCTGTCAGCAATCAAATATCCATAATAGTTAATTTGCTTTTCTTCTCCTCAAGTAACTCTTCAAGGTATTGGTTGGCCTGGATCAGAGCATTGGTTAGTGAATTGTGCGAACTTGACGCGATGTTGAGGATCTCGTTTTCATCAAGCAGGCTTAAGGGGTCCGGATGGCCAGCCATCTTACAGCGTGAATAGAGCATGTTAGCGATTTCTTGAACGCTGGGCGCTCTAAAGGGATGGTACAAGCCGAGGAATTCGTTGAGGTCACCCAGGTTGGTCGTTGTTTCATACAGGTCTTGAAGAAAGATAAGCGTTTTGATTTTCTTATTGTTCTCAACCGACCAGGTCAACATTTCAAAGAGGTAATCCTGATCGACGGGGGGGCCATCAAGGACAAGCAGCAAGCCCTGAGGAGTGTCTGCCAGGTGATTGAAGATACTTTCAAGGCGGTTAGCGTTCGAACGTGCAGAAGGTAAGCCCAGCGCATCGATCACGGTCATTAAGAAGTGCCTGGGTTCAGTGATAGTGTTGGTTTTCATATAGATGCCGTGGGTTATACCTTGGTCAAGGTTGGCATGGACGCTGGAGGCAAGCTTGAGAGCAAGCATAGTTTTTCCAGCACCAACGGGACCAGCAATCACACCAAGGTTCTTTTGGGGGTCGTTGCTACTGCTCATGAATCCATAGGCTATCTCTATAACCTTGCGCTGTTCAGTGAAATGGGGAAAGAAAAAGCGTGTGTCCGGGTACATCAGGAAAGGATGCTCCAGGAAGTTTGCGTTGACCAGGTCTTTTGTTGATATCATGCTGCACCACCGTTTATGTAATTTGCGATATAAAAAGATTATCACGAGCCGCGAATTAAGTCAAGTGCCATGCTATTATAGCGCACTTAAAGCAAGTGAGGCTATTTTATCATAATGTATGCATTTCTTGGGTATAAAAAGGTTAAATTATGGCAAAATCGTGGTATGATAGATAGGAATAATTACCCCATTGAAAACGGAGAGGTGCTTGTGTTATGGCTATTATATCTCTAATCAATCGAAAAGGCGGTGTAGGAAAATCCACAATCAGCATCAATTTAGCGGCAGGACTCGCCACGCGTGAATCGCGTAAGCCGAGCAGCAAGCCGGTGCTTTTGATTGATATGGATGACCAACTCAGCGCGACAATTACCGCGATGGGCGGCGGGTTTGGTCAACAATTCGTTCCTGTCATCACTGCCGAACCGAGCTTTGCGGGAGCATTAGGGGGCGGCCTTGGTGGTTCAGAATCGCTGTTAATTGAATCGTTATTGCCGCGTAACAGGTCCGAGAAAGTGCGCGTCTTTAAAACCAACAAAACTAAAATGGAGGGTTTAGAAGATTCGTTGAAATCAATGCCAGAGTCAGCTTTTCAACTGCTATATTTTTTAGAACCGATCAAGGATAAATTTTCTTATATTATTATTGATAACCCCCCTTCTGCGGGGATGATTCCGATGAATGCTCTGGTTGCAAGTACGCATGTATTGATTCCAATCGAACCGGATGGATTAAGCTTGATCGGGTTGGCTGACATCTTACGCATGATCGAAAATGTACAGAAGAATACTAACCCTGACTTGAAGATTTTGGGGATCATTCCGTCGCGCTTTAGGATGGTGCGCAGGCAGTCACGCGATGTGATTGAAGATATGGAGAAGCTTTATGGACATCTTTTATTACCATATGTCAAAGACCTTGCGGACATTTCCGCTGCTACTACGGCTGGATATGATGTCTTTTCCTACTGCCGGCAGAAATCACAACCTTATCGATGTTTTTCTAATCTGGTGGATGCGGTGCTAGGGAAATTACAGTAAACCTGCACCCAGAGGTATGGCTGTGCCCATGGGCACAGTTTGGCAAATTTGCTTTTATAGCGGAATGCCAGGAGGTATGAAACGTGGCTAAGAGAGAACGACCAACAGGTTTTGATAATTTGATCAACACTACAACTGAAGCATTTGCTGCGAGTGCAGTTGAGAAAACGGCTGATTTAAGTGCGGGCGTTCCAAAGATGGTTAACAACCGCCAGAGCGTCTATCGGGTGCCTTTATCCATGATCCTGCCGGACCGCTTTCAGGCACGCTTCACATTACCGCATGCAATCCGCAAAGCATTTTATGCGGGACAGATCAACTGGGCCGAAGCAACAAAACGATGGCTGAAGTTATCTAAAAAAGATCGTTTGGTAAGGCGCGAGATTGAGGAGCTGACATTCTTAGGTGAATCGCTTCAGGATGAGGGACAGATAAAACCTGTCACCGGACAGGTATTCACAGAAGACGGCAGAGAAGTGTTTAAAATGCTTACGGGTGAACGCCGCTTTTGGGCAAAGGCGATCAAAGCTGTTATAGACGGCAGCCAGGAAGAGCCATATATTTTGGCGATAATTGACAACGAGCCTACGCTGGAAAAACAGATTGCTGAAAATATGGCTTATAAGGCTTTGAATGCGGTTGGTAAAGCTCGCGCGGCGGCAAGAATTGTTTTGGAGGGGCATGGGGTTAAACCCGAACCAGATGAAGACGAATATGCTTATTTCCGCAAAGTGTTTGATGTGCGCTTGAGTGAAGAAGCACGCCAGGCTTTGCAAGAAGCGCTGCAGTTGGAGCGCACGTACTTTGGGCGCTTGATGAAATTCTTCGAACTTCCTGAGCCGGCCCTGGAAATTTGTGACCGGGCTGAGATGCCGGAACGCGTGTTGAGAGAGATCATGCAGTATGACAAAAAGCATTGGAAAGCAGGCGTGGTTTATTATGCCGGGCAGGACGGCCGTACATATAATGATGTGCATGCTTATATGGACAGGATATCGGGAAAGGTGCAGAGACGCAAGCCGCGCTCGCCTGTTGACCCGGCAACGAAGTCAGCCCGTGCGGTACGCCGTGCTCTATTCTCGCTTGAAGATATTCCACAGGAAGATAAGATTGGCGCACTGGCCGACGCGATGCTTGGAGATGTTGATCGGGATCAAGCCCGGAAGTTACTTGGGTCCATCAGTGATCTGCAGAAGGCGCTGAGCATTCGAGTTAAGAACATGGGCCGTTAGATCCTGGTTCAGCCTGCTGATTGGATAAACACCCCATAAGTCGGGGTGTTTTGTTTTAATGATTGAGCACCCTTTCTTAGGGGTGAAGCGGAAAGAGATTTTTTTTGTAGATCATGTAATAGTTGCGTCCAGGGGTATGGTGTGCCCATGGGCACAGTTTGGTGTTGAGCGCTGGATGCAGCTATCTGCCTGTCTGTACCAGGCTAATAATGAAATGAGCTTGAGGGCACTGAGAGAGATTCTGATAACTGTAAAGGGATACCCCTATAGTGAATTAACAATGGTAAAGTGCTTTTAAGGAGGGTGGGGAGGTGCCAGTAGATGCGCATAGCCATTGTTGTCTTTGATTATGCGTTTTTGTGGAAATATTCCTCCCAAATCACGCGGGATTAATCATACCCTTGGCGAGTAATCCAGATATAATGTAAGAAATGACAATAAGCCTATTGTCAAACTATGAAGAAAGGGAAGGAATCCAAAATGAAGAAAAGAAAGTTTCCTATGGTCGTGATCGTTTATGTGCTCATATTGAGCAGTCTGGCTTGCTCATTCGCAGCAGAGAGCGTGTTACCTGATGTTGCGCCTTCAGCAACTGAGGAACCAGCGCCAACTGAAGAACCTACGCCAATCATCACACTCACACCAACCATCACCCCCACGCCAACTCTCTCTATTGGTTCGACTATGATTCGTGAGAAAGACGGCATGCCAATGGTGTATGTCCCTGCAGGCGAATTCAGCATGGGCAGTGAAAATGGTTATGATAATGAACTGCCAGTGCATACTGTGTATCTGGATGCCTACTGGATCGATAAATATGAGGTAAGCAACGCACAATACGCCGCCTTTCTTAATGCAACCGGCGGGAATCAAAAGATGGATGGGTATTATTGGGTAGATGCGGGAGATGAAGCTGTAAGGATAAATGAGCAAAATGGAACCTGGAAAGTACAGGATGGGTATGGAGACCATCCTATGGTTGAGGTCAGCTGGTACGGTGCGCAAGCCTACTGTGAATGGGCAGGCGGTGGGCTGCCGACAGAGGCAGAATGGGAGAAAGCCGCCAGAGGCACGGATGAGCGTACATATCCGTGGGGAGAAGGGATTGACTGCAATCTGGCGAATTATAAAAATTGTGTTGGAAATACAACCGCGGTTGGGAGTTATCCTGGAGGAGCCAGTCCCTATGGAGCCCTGGACATGGCCGGCAATGTCTGGGAATGGGTGAGCGACTGGTATGATGATGGCTATTACAGCGGAAGTCCAGCAAAAAACCCGCACGGGCCGGCAGACGGCGCTTATCGTGTTCTGCGGGGCGGTTCCTGGTACAACGATGTGAACCTCTTGCGCGCAGCCAATCGCCTCAGGGGCAATCCGAACTATACGGGGGTCGACAACGGTTTTCGTTGTGTCGTCTCTCCTTAATTTCTGAATTCTGAATGGGTCCCGGGGGCGAATGCCCCCAGGAATTAAAAAATGAAATAAAATTGTGATTAAAACGGAGTGACTATGACATTGATCGGCAAGACGATAGATAGATAGCACATCCTTGAACAGCTGGGCCTGGGCGGGATGGCGACCGTCTATAAAGCCTATGACACGCGCCTGGAAAGCGAAGTGGTGATCTCGCTCCTCCCGTTATAAAAACAATGAAACTAATTGTCACAAAAGATTACGAAGCACTCAGCACGCGCGCCGCTGGCTTGGTGATTGAACATATTCAGCAATACCCATCCAGTGTGCTGGTCCTGGCGACCGGCAACACCCCCTTGGGCATGTTTGCCAGACTCGTTAATGCCTACCGGCGCGGTGAGGTCAGTTTCCATAATTGTTCATTGGTAGAACTTGACGATTATTTTAATATCTCTCTGGATGATCGCCGCAGTCTCTATAAGTGGTTGGCTGCCGAATTTATCAATCAGGTAGATATCCCCGCAGAAAATATCGTCCGCTTTAACACCGCATCCACCGATGCCAAAGAAGAGTGTGCGCGTGTCGAACAGGCGATTGCAAATCTGGGAGGTATAGACCTGCTTGTCTTGGGTCTCGGCCCAAACGGACATCTCGGCTTCAACGAGCCGGGGTCCGACTTTGAATCCGCCACGCGGGTTATCACATTATCGGCGGCATCAATCAAAAGCTCTGCGCAGTATTGGGGTAAAGAAGAAGATGTGCCCAGGCAGGGCATCACGCTTGGTCTAAAAATCCTTTCCGCCGCGCGCCACACCTTGCTGCTGGTCGGCGGGAAGCAAAAAACCCAAATATTTAATAGCACATTCCAGGGTCCGGTTACCAATAGCATACCGGCCACTATCCTCCAGCAGCAACAAAACTTGACCGTGATCGTTGATAAAGCCGCCGCAGGTAACATATCAACAAGATCGGCTTGATCAAGCTAAGTTTGGGTTATTCAAGGCTGAAGACTTTTGTTTTCAGTGTTTTCGCGGCACTGGATTACCGCAGGGCTAGAAGAGAGTGTAAGCTGGCAGTGACCAGATGCACGATGATCTTCTCGACCTTGCCGAGCATTTCTTCTTCAAACAAGTCGGCGCCAACCAGGCGCAAAGGGAAGTATTCATCCGGCAGGGGATTACCGCTCACCTGATAGGCGAGGATTATATTGGGGTTTCGAGTGATGCGGCTGCTTTCTAAAATAATGGAATCGCCAGTAGCGGAGAAGACTTCAATGTCGGCGGCGAGGGCCTCGAGGGGGACTCCGCGGTAGAGTTGAGGAGGTTC
>JAUXFJ010000170.1 GCA_030620065.1 Anaerolineaceae bacterium | reverse complement strand
GCTGCATGGGCTATTTCGGTCAGTTCTTTGATGGGCTGGATTGTGCCGACTTCGTTATTAGCATGCATGATGCTTACGAGAATGGTTTGGGATGTGATGGCTTGCTGCAGATCGGCAGGATCAACCATGCCATATTGGTCAACAGGCAGTACGGTTATATGAAAACCCTGGGTTTCCAGATAGCGGCAAACCTCAAGGACGGAAGGGTGTTCAACCGCACTGGTGATGATGTGCCGGCCGCGCTGGCTGTTAGCCAGAGCTGCACCGCGCAGTGCGTTGTTATTGCTTTCAGTCCCACCGCTGGTGAAGATGACATCGCCCGGTTGGCAGTTGAGCATATTTGCAACCTGAGCGCGTGCTTTTTCAACTGCTAGCTTGGTCTGTGTACCGTAGGGGTGGCTGCTGGAAGGGTTGCCGTAGAAGTTGTAAAGATAGGGCGCCATTACATCGGCGGTTTCTTTATCTATGGGTGTGGTGGCGTTGTAATCCAGGTAAATCGGCTCAGGAGTGTTCAAGTTTTTCATTTCAGGTATCACCAGTTGGTCAAATAGAAGATTAATTATATTAGCTGTTTTCTGTTTTTATGCAAAGAGGCAGATAGCTAATTATATCCGTCTTCTTTATTTTACCTATATTCTGGTCAAAGCGATCACGATTTCTCTGGTTAGATAAAGTTTGCAGATCAAAACTTTGGACATCTGGTATATGCATCAGAAAGCGTTCTGCCAGATTGCTACAGCCTGCTTTACATGAATAAAGGCTGCTGAAGTGAGCCGGCAGCCTTTATTGTAAATTTTGATAGAGTTTGTTGGGTTCGTTTTCAGACTTCTATTTTCGAGCCAGCCATTAATAGACCTAATTCTTCTCGGGAAGCTTTTTTGGCATCAAGGACAGCAACGATCTCCCCTCGGTACATGACGGCAATGCGGTCGGATAAACCCATGATCTCATCCAATTCGGCTGAGACCAACAGGATGCCGATTCCATGATCGCGCATTTCCACCAGTGTGCGGTGAATATACTCAATTGAGCCGACATCCAACCCGCGTGTGGGCTGGTTTGCCACAACAATTTTTACGGGGCGGCTGAGTTCGCGGGCTACGATCACTTTCTGTTGATTACCGCCGGAAAGATTGCTAGCCGGTGTAAAAGGTGAAGGTGTACGTACATCGAAGCGCTGGATCAATTCAAGCGCATTCTCTGTTATTGCCTTGTCATTACGCGTGAGTCCGTTTGAGAAGGGCTTTTGATAATAGGTACAGAGGACGAAATTATCGGTGAGTGGGTATTGCAGCACCAGGCCGTGCTTATGACGGTCTTCGGGAATGTGCGCCATGCCATTTTCAACCAGCGAGCGCGGGTTAAAGAAGGACATGTATCTGCTATTTAAATTTATCGTACCTTTATCTGCTTTTCTTAATCCTGTGGTTGCCTCCACCAATTGGGTTTGTCCATTGCCCTGAACACCCGCTACACCTAAAATTTCTCCTGAGCGAACTTGAAGAGACACATTATGGACGACTTCCATGTTGGTGTCATCTTTCACTGTTAGGTCTTTTATTTCAAATACAATGTCTTTGGGTTGAGCGGGTCCTTTCTTCACGCGCAGCAAGACTTCACGGCCTACCATCATATTTGCCAATTTGTTTTGGTTTGTTTGGGATGGTGTTGTTTCACCGACGACCTTACCGTCGCGCATGACGATAATACGGTCAGCGATTTCAAGCACTTCTTTTAGCTTATGAGTAATGAAAACAATGGATACGCCGCGTTCCTTGAGCTGGCGCAGGATACGAAAGAGGTCTTTGGCCTCTTGAGGGGTCAGCACTGCTGTTGGCTCATCGAGGATAAGAATATTCGCTTTACGGAAGAGCGCTTTGAGGATCTCGACACGCTGTTGCACA
The DNA here is from genome assembly GCA_030620065.1 of Anaerolineaceae bacterium. GTDB lineage: Bacteria > Chloroflexota > Anaerolineae > Anaerolineales > Anaerolineaceae > JAUXFJ01. Next base: position 2,423 of record JAUXFJ010000170.1, on the reverse strand, counting down.
CCTACTGGGATATCTTCCACGATTGCATCCGGATCAACTTCGAGACCATAGGCATCGGAGAGCTCCAAAATCTCTCTGCGAGCAGCTCTTCTGTCCAGCAGCGGTCCCCAAGTGACTTCCGAGCCGAGGATGATGTTTTCAATGACGGAAAAGACTGGTACAAGCATAAAATGTTGATGTACCATACCGATGCCATGGCGGATTGCATCGTGTGGATTCTGGATGAGCGATTGTACGCCATTGATGAAGACTTCACCGCTGTCTTGACTATATAGACCGTAAATGATGTTTAAAAGCGTTGTTTTACCGGCGCCATTTTCACCAAGAATTGCCAGGATCTCGCCTTTATTCAGATGCACAGAGACATCATCGTTTGCCAGGACGCCCGGGAATTGTTTGCAAATATTTTGTGTTTCGAGGATTGGGGCTTTATGCATGGTTATTCCTTCTCATAGGGTGAGCCTTCTGCGGCTGGTGGTCTTGACCTGCCGACAAAACCCGATACGACAATAATAGTGAGCAGATAAGGTAGCATACCGATGAATTGATGCGGGATGTTGAAGGTGCCCATAAATTGGAACTGGGTTTGCATAGCATTTGCTAATCCAAATAAAAGTGCCGCACCCCAAGCTCCAATCGGATTCCATTTACCGAAGATCATCACTGCCAGGGCGATGAAACCGCGCCCATTGGTCATTCCCCTTTCAAAGGAACCAACTGCTTCAAGCGTGAGGAATGCACCAGCTAAGCCGGCGATGGCACCTCCGATGATAACACTGATATAACGTGTTTTAAAGACGTTGATGCCTACTGTATCTGCTGCGCGTGGATGTTCACCCACAGCGCGTATGCGCAATCCCCAAGGTGTATAGAAAAGAACTGTTTGCAAAACAAATACGAGCAGGATTGCAATATAGGTGATAGGCGGATTGTTAAATAGAACTGGTCCAATGAGGGGTATCTCCGCCAAAGCACCGAGTGCAATAGGTGTTAATTTTCCTTTGGTCATCAGGCCAGTTTGGTAATAATAGCCTGTTAGACCCAGTGCAAGGATGTTAATGACAGTTCCGCCGATGATCTGGTCCAGTTTAAGTGTTACAGAAAAGAAAGCCAGTAGGAGCCCTAAAAAGGCACCAGTCAGCATACCAACCAGGACAGACAGTAGGAGGTTACCAGTCAAAACGTTGGCCAAATAACCAAAAAATGCAGAAAGCAGCATTTGACCTTCCATGCCAATATTGATTATTCCTGAGCGTTCGCATAAAATGCCGCACAGCGCACCCAGAATAAGAGGGGTGGAGTGGCGAATCATGGATGCGAGTACTGCTTGAGTTTGATTTGGGTTGCGGATATAAAGGACGATAACGATGGCAAGTAGAAAAATTGCTACGGCGATGGGGACGATAAGTTTGCGGATACGTGAAAGCTTGGAATTATTCATTGTGAGGTTCATTTCTGCCCCCATCCAGTGGTGAGTTTCACTTGCTCTTTAGAATCCTTGCGGGCGCGGATGACCCAGCGCACTATCATATCCGCGGTTACAAAAAAGAGCATCAGTGCCTGAATCACATCTATGATTTCATGCGGAACTTTAGCTTCAAACTGCATTACATTTCCGCCGGCTTTCATGGCACCGATCAGCAAGGCGGCAGGGATGACACCCAAGGGGCTTGTACGCCCCAGCAGTGCGATGGTGATACCGTCGAACCCCAAGCCTGTATTGAAACCAGGTTGGAAACGATGAACAACTCCCTGTGTCTCAACTGCGCCGCCTAGGCCAGCCAGCAAGCCGCTGATCATCATGGTGAGGACCAGGAGCAATTTAACACGCATACCAGCATAACGGGCTGCATGGGGATTGAGGCCGATAGTGCGAATCTCAAAGCCCAGATTGGTGCGATTTAAAATATACCAAATAATGAAAGCAGCTAAGACCGCAATCAGGAAACCAACTGGTAAAGGACCCAGGAAAGGAATGTCTGCTGACTCCATGATCCTGGGGGTGCGGGAGACAATGTTACCTGGGGACATATCTTTCCAAGGACCATCGGCAAGATAATCGGTGAGATTAATGGCAATATAGTTGAGCATGATGGTTGTGATCACTTCGTGTGCACCAGTGAAACTCCGCAGCATTCCTGGGATAAAACCATAGAAGGTACCGGCTAAGCCTCCTCCCAGTAGAGCTAGTGGGATATGTAGCGCAGGTGGTAAACCATGGATGCTGAAACCGATGAAGGCAGAGGTGATGGCACCAAAAAGCAGCTGTCCTTGAGCACCGATATTAAATAGGCCGGCCTTAAAAGCAAAAGCTACCGCCAAGCCGCTGAAGATCAGAGGTGTTGTCTTTTCGAATGTGCGCTGCAGGTATTTGGCGCTGCCAAATGAACCTTTAATTAAAGCAGCATAGGCAGTGAGCGGAT
>JAUXFJ010000052.1 GCA_030620065.1 Anaerolineaceae bacterium | reverse complement strand
GCCGCATTAGTCCTTGAGATCCTTGCACCCTTTGGTCTTTTTCTGGGTTTAAGCAGTGCTAACAACTTGCTAAGCGTCTTAAGCGGCGTACTTATCCTGACAGGTCTGATACTTATGGCTGTTATAGGGTGAAATCAAGAAAATTCATTAAGAAGCTGCCATTATTGATTGGCTTGATCTTCTTGTCGTTTTCGGCGATTCTGCTGGTATGGCGCTTGCTGCCTTCTGAGCGCCTTGAGCAAAAGCTGACCATCCCTGCTGGTTTACTGCCCGCGAGCCCGGAGGGTTTGGAATTGGCAACACACCATGATATCAGTCTTTGCTTACGCTGGCCAAAGCAGATCAAAGCTGGAGATACCGCCGAAGTATGGCTGCAGGTAAATCCAGGGGAGGTTCTTGAATCTTTCCCCGCGAACGAGGATTACCAGATCGTACTATCTGCTGAATTGGCGATGATCGGTTTGAGTCAATCTCCGCAGGGTGAGATTCAGACAGCTTTTGATGAAAGCCGCGTCACAACTTTAGCATGGCAGTTGCAAGGTGATACTGAGGGTGAATATCAGGGCACTTTGTGGGTGAATCTTGATTTCATGGATAAAAATGGAGAAATGATCGAGGTACCGATTGCTGCCCTGGATATTCAATCAGAAATTAAGAGCCTGTGGGGATTAAATACAATATCAGCTACATGGCTGGGTATGCTCGGGCTTTTACTCTGGGGTGGGATGATGATCTGGGGGGTAAAGATGGAACATTCTGCATAGAAATCGAAATAAGGGTTTAGTGTTATAATGTTTCGAATGGGTCAAGAGCCTTCGCAGGATAATTCAGGGGCTAAAATACCAGCGCATAATTTTGCAGTAGTGACATTTCAGGTGGGCTGCCTGACACTTATCATTGCGGGTTTATTTACTTTTATTGGTTTCTGGCTGGGTGCACATTTTGAGACCAAGCCATGGTTGACCCTCAGCATGTTAGTGTTGAGCGCCCCTTTGGCGCTAAGTCTGGTGTATATGACCGTGAAGGCACGATTAAAAAAGAAAAGTTTAGAAGAAAACGAGATGACTGCGCTAAAAGAGGAGTGGGCGGGTGATGAGAAAGATTAAAAAACATCAGCACCGCCATGGACTATTCCGCTGGATCGCGCTGGCACTCTTAGTTTTGACAGGATTGGCGGCTTTTTTTATTCCTCCCGTCCAGCCGGATATCGAAGCAGCCTCTGCGGAAGTAGCAGGACCCTTATTCAACTTGCCTGTAATTGGCGATTTTTATCTGACCAACTCATTGATAGGTATACTGCTTGTAGACCTGATCATCGTTGGTCTGGCATTGGCGGTTCGCAAGACATTAAAGAGCAGCAACATCCCAGGTAAATCAATCGGTGGTGTGATTGTGGCAATCCTTGAGGTACTATTTGACCTGACCGAAAAGACCGCTGGAAAATGGGCAAAGAAGGTTTTCCCGTGGTTTGCGACGATTACCTTGACTGTTCTGGTGGCTAACTTGCTGGATCTAATGCCGGGTATTGAAGGTATTGGCCTCCTGGTGCCAAGCGCTTCAGGCTATGTAATTAAGACGCTCATCCCTGGAGTGCTGTCAACGATCACACGCCAGGCAGATGCTGCACAGTTATATAGTCTGGTAACTTTTGTCAGATCACCATCAACAGATCTAAATTTCACACTTGCCCTCGGTTTGATCTCTGTCATCAGCATACAAGTGATGGGGCTGCGATATCAAGGATTCATCTATTCGAAAAGGTTTTTCAATGTAAGCACATTATTCAGTAAACCTGGCTTAGGTGTCATGGATTTTATGGTTAGCGTATTGGAGCTGATCAGTGAATTTGCAAAGATAATATCATTCACGTTCCGTCTTTTTGGGAGCATCTTTGCGGGGATGGTTTTGCTTGCCTTAAGTGGTACCTTCATCCCTGTGATTGGCCAATCTGGCGTTATGCTGTTTGAATTATTTATGGGTTTGATCCAGGCACTGGTATTTGGCTTATTGACCATGGTATTTATGAGCCAAGCCATACGCGGTGAAGAGCAAGAAGAAACACAAAAAGATGAACGGCCGATCCCTGTCGTAGAGGGATAGGAAAGTTTTTGGAGGTATAAGAGGAAATGACTGGTGATATTGTAGAGGCAGCCAGGCTGATTGGCGCCGGAATAGCTATGATTGGAGCCTTAGGCGGCGGTATTGGCGTTGGTTTGAGTATTCAAGGCGCAATGCAGGGCATGGCGCGCAACCCGGATGCATATAATAACTTGTTTGTCAATATGCTTTTGGGTGTTGCTTTTTCAGAGGCAATTGCTATATATTGTCTTGTTATTGCATTTGTTATTTTGTTTGTGGTTTAAATATTATGGAAGGTTTAGGTATTAATTTAGGATATTTGATTATCTACGTCCTCAACTTTTTCCTGTTGCTGGTTGTTCTACGCGCCTGGGTTTACAAACCTCTGATGAATATGATTGACAAGCGGCGGGAAACAGCTGCACAGAGTATCGAAGACGCCAGGATTGCAGAAGAAGCCAGGAAGAATGCTGAGAATGATGCCAAGATGATCATTGAAGATGCGCAGAAGAAAGCAAATGTGATCATCCGTGAGGCGAGTGAGCGCACCGATATCTCCGCAAAGGATGTCATTAATCAGGCGCAAGAAGGCATCTCAAAAGAACGCGAGCAAGCTCTCCAGGATGTGGAAAAGGAACGCACTCGTATCTTCAGCGAGATGCGCGATCAAATGGTCGGTTTGGCGATTGCCGGGGCGGAAAAGATCATTGACGAGAAAATTGATGAAAAGAAGCAGCGCGAACTATTGAGTTCGTTCTTTACAGACTTGAAGTCGATGGATTTTAAGTTTCCTGAAGGTCGTTCTTTTGCTGGCGAAACAGTGCGGATTACAAGTGCTATCTCACTCTCTGACGATGAAAAGAACACGCTCATGGGACTTATTATAAAAAAGTTAAAGGAAAAGGATGCTAAGTTTGATTTTCGCGTTGATCCAGACCTTTTAGGCGGCTTGATCATCCGTGTCGGAGATGTGCTCTTGGATAGTACGGTGCGTGGAAAGCTGCATCAATTGAGACAAAATTTACGCTAATTTTTGATTAATGTTAGAAGGCTGGGATTCCATGAATCAAAGCCTTTTCAGTTTAAGTTCAGGAGAAAATACTTTTTTCTGATAGGATTAATGGCGCTAGTTTTTATTAAGTATTTCCGAATAGTGATTGACTATTCATAAAAAAGCAGATCAGGAGCAGAGGATGGACGAAGGAATGAAGCAGTCGCTTAAGAATTTATTTGCTAAGACACCCATTGATGTACTTTCGGAAATTCCCGACATTGTCATCAGCGGTATTGCTCTGGATTCACGTAAAGTCCAATCAGGACAAATTTTTGCCGCGCTAAGTGGTGGGCAGACAGACGGCTATCGCTTTATCCCTCAGGCTATCGCCAACGGAGCATTAGTGGTTGTGGGTGATCAGCCAGATATTTTATGTGATGTACCTTATGTTCAGATTAAAGGAGATACACGCCGGGCTCTGGCTTATCTTGCGGCTGCTTATTATGACTTTCCTGCCCGCAAAATGACCGTGATTGGTGTAACAGGCACTGACGGTAAGACCACAACTACAAACATGATCTATCATATTTTGCTCAAAGCTGGAATCAAGGCAGGTATGATATCAACGGTAAACGCTGTCATTGGTGAAGAGGTGCTTGATACCGGTTTTCATGTGACGACACCGGAAGCACCTGAAATACAACACTATCTGGCACGCATGGTAGCAGCAGGCGTGGCCCATGCCGTTTTGGAGACGACATCGCATGGTTTGATGCAAGGGCGTGTGACAGCCTGTGATTATGATTTGGCTGTGATCACTAATGTGACCCATGAGCATTTGGATTATCATGGATCTTATCAGGCGTATCTCGAAGCGAAGGGGAAGCTTTTTGAAAGCTTGGCGCAAACCCCTAAAAAGGCGCACGGGAATATCCGTGCAGCAGTTTTGAATAAAGATGACCGTTCTTATGCATATCTAAAGCGCGTCTCCCCAGACAACCAGATAAGCTACAGTATGATGCACGAAGCTACGCTCTGGGCTGAGGAAGTGGAGAACACACCTGCTGAACTGCGTTATATTTGTCATTCAGCTGATTTTACCGGTCAGATTAAAACCCCTTTGATTGGTATTTATAATGTTTCGAACAGTCTGGCAGCCCTTGCTGCAACAGTTTTACGTTTGAATGTTCCCATTGAGACTGCACTGCAGGCCTTGGCAGAAATGCCAAATGTGCCTGGACGTATGGAGCGCATTTCGATGGGGCAAGATTTTAATGTGATCGTAGATTTTGCACACACCCCCAATGGGCTGTTTCGTGCTCTCGAAACAGCACGCGGGTTAACGTCCGAGCGTGTGATCGCGGTGTTTGGTTCTGCAGGCTTACGTGACCGGAAAAAGAGGCAAATGCTCCCTCAGGTTGCGATTGAATTTGCCGATCTGACGGTGCTGACTGCTGAAGACCCGCGTACAGAATCGTTAAATGGAATCCTGGCTGATATGGCGGCGGGTGCTGAATCGAAGGGCGGCGTCGAGGGTCAAAATTTCTGGCGCATCCCTGATCGCGGCGAAGCGATCCGCTTTGCATTGAATAAAGCTCGAACTGGGGATTTGGTGATTGTATGTGGTAAAGGGCATGAGCAATCGATGTGCTTTGGTAGCATCGAATACCCCTGGGATGACCGAACGGCGGTTCGAGCGGGGCTATCTGAACTGCTGAACATTGAAGGTCCTGCAATGCCTTATCTGCCGACACAGGATACCGTATCTTAAAATAGCAGGTCAGGCTTGAAGCCTGATATTTGAACTGCAGCTATAAGTTATAAACATAGAGCCCCAAATTAATTGGGGCTCTAATATGTTTCTATTGCTGTCCGAGTTTAGCGGCGGCTGTTATTTCTGCGATTACCACTATTACGATTGTCTCTGCGATTGCTGTTACTGCGCTTGCGGTTTTTATTGTCGTTTTCGCGGGCTTCTTCTACAGTCCAGCCTTCAAGCAAAGCTTTGCGGGAAAGGCGGACCTTGCCATCCGGCGAAATGTCTGTGACCATCACGCTGATCTCATCACCGACGTTAACTACATCTTCTACTTTATCGATGCGATCGCTTGCCAGCTGTGAGATATGTACCAGGCCATCTTGCCCGGGGAGTATCTCGATAAATGCACCAAAAGTAGTTGTGCGCACACATTTGCCGGTATAGATACGACCGATTTCAGCGGATTCAGTCAGGAGCAGGATGCGATCCTTTGCTGCTTGATAGCCAATGCCATCGAGAGCTGCAATATATATCAAACCGTCATCATCAATATCGATCTTGGTATTCGTTTCTTCCTGGAGGGCACGGATGTTTTTGCCTCCCGGACCGATGATCGCGCCGATTTTATCAATCGGGACTTGCACAACTTCGATGCGCGGGGTGAAAGGCTTGAGCTCTTTGTTTGGTTCGGGGATTGTCTCAAGCATTTTGTCCAAAATGCTGAAACGGGCTTGTTTGGCATGGCCAAGTGCTTCAGATAAGATCTCGTTAGTGATGCCAGAGATCTTAATATCCATTTGAAGTGCAGTGATGCCTTGCTTTGTGCCGGCAACTTTAAAATCCATGTCGCCGAGATGATCTTCTGTCCCGAGGATGTCGGTTAGGACCACATAGTCATCGCCTTCTTTGATAAGACCCATTGCAACGCCAGAAACAGGGGCTTTGATGGGCACACCGGCGTCCATCAGAGAGAGGCTTGACCCGCAAACTGAAGCCATTGATGATGAACCATTTGAAGCAAGTATTTCGGATACCAGGCGCATCGTGTAGGGGAATGTCTTTGCATCGGGTAGGACAGGCAGGAGGGCACGTTCTGCCAAAGCACCATGTCCGATCTCGCGGCGGGAAACTCCTCGCAAATAGCGGACTTCACCGACGCAGTAAGGCGGGAAATTATAGTGGTGCATGTAGCGCTTGGTATCGATTGGGATGAGGTTGTCTAGGGGCTGAGCTTCTTTTGGTGTGCCTAGTGTTGTCAGGGTGATCGCTTGTGTCTCACCGCGGGTGAAGACTGCAGAACCATGAGCGCGTGGGCTGATGCCGATTTCACACCAGATCTCGCGAATGTCGCGCGGGCCACGGTTGTCAGGTCGTTTACCATCTTTGAGAATTCGGTCTCGAATGATTTGCTTCTCGGCATCATTAAATGCATGTGAAAGAGCTGATTTCCGTTCAGTATCGTCTTCTTCCCCCAACATCTTCTCGCTGATGAAGGCTTCTTTTAGTATGTCAATGCCGCCATACAGATTTTCCTTACTGTAAGGTTTATCGAGGATTGCGATAAGGCGCTCCTTGATCTGATCTTTAACGCTTGCTTTAAGATCTTCATCCTGGGGTTTGGCATCATATTCACGTTTAGCTTTCCCGATTTCTTTTGCCATTGTTTCTTGCAGGTCAATGATCGGTTGTATGGATTTATGTGCCAGGTTGAGGGCTTGAAGCATCAGCTCTTCAGAGACTTCATTGGCACCGCATTCGACCATTGAGACGGCTTGGCGTGTGCCAGCCACGCGCAGATCAAGCGCTGAAACTTCCATTTCGCTAAATGTGGGATTGACCACCAGTTTTTCATCGATATAGCCAATCCGAACTGCACCAATTGGCCCATTCCATGGGATATCGGAGATCATTAACGCGACCGAAGCTGCGTTGACAGCCAGGATATCGAGGGGGTTTTCGCTGTCAGAAGAAAGTGACATGAGGATGACCTGAACTTCATTACGCATACCTTCTGGGAAGAGGGGGCGCAGGGGTCGGTCAGTCAGGCGCGCAACGAGGATTGCATCGGTACCAGGGCGGCCTTCACGGCGGAAGAAAGAGCCGGGTATGCGTCCACCAGCATACATACGCTCCTCATAGTCAACAGTCAGCGGGAAGAAGTCAATCCCTTCACGGGCACTCCCCATTGTGGTTGCAGCGAAGATCATACTGTCGCCCAAGCGTAAGGTTACTGAACCCCCAGCTTGTTGTGCCAGGCGCCCGGTTTCGATGACGATCTCTTTGTCGCCCATCTTGGTTTTAAAAGTTTTTCCTTCGGGTTTCATTCTTTATTCCTTTTTGTAGGTTGTTCACCAATGCAGGGACTGAAAGCCGATGAGGGCTAAGCACCTCAGCAGGTTTCAATACCCGACTGGCGAACATAGATAAATTAATAAGCAAAATTACGCAGAGAATTGATTCGCAAAATCTCTAGCTCTCAGGAATCTCCTTTATGGATTCTCTCTGCGGGGATCTCCCCATCTCGCAATTGATATGTTCTATTTCTTACGGATGTTGAGTTTGTCGGTCAGAGTAAGAAAGCGTTTATAGTCTTTCTGACGCAAGTAGGCCAAAAGCCTGCGACGGCGGCCAACAAGTTTTAGCAAACCTCGGCGTGAACTTTCATCATGTTTGTTCTCGCGTAGATGCTCAGTCAGTTGTTTTATGCGCGTGGTAAGAATAGCAACCTGAACTTCAGGTGAGCCAGTATCGCCGGGATGGCGCTTAAAATCTTTGATTATCTCTGATTTCTCTTCCATTGTTAATGTCATGACATCTGCTCCTTGTTTTTTATGCAGGTCTCCAGATTCCGAGCTCTTTCCAACCGGGAATCGGACCAGTCACATGTTTCTATTATACCAGACACTCAATATCGCGCAAGGCATCCTTATTAGGCAGGACTCCCCTGAGACCTTTGTAAGCTTTGTTCAACACCCATACGCTGGGCATACGATTGGTGCACTGCTGATGATTTTTTGTGAACGGACTATTAATTCTGATTCTGCTTGAATTGAGTATTGAGTCAAATGCTGCTATCTGGTAGAATTCTCGTTGATTTTTGTATTTTATTGGATAAAGGATCAGAGATAATGGTAACGATGGTAAAGATGATTAGCATTTTCCTTCCAGCTTATTTTATTGGTGATTTCTCGCCTGCTTATCTTTGCGCTAAGCTCTTTGGAAAGTTAGATATTCGCCAGCATGGCAGCGGAAACGCGGGGACTACGAACGTTATTCGAGTGATGGGCTGGCGTTACGGTGCCGGGGTGTTTGTTCTTGATATTTTCAAGGGTTTGCTTGCGGCTTGGCTGGGAAATTTGTGGGGCGGTCAAATAGGGATAGTGGCTTCTGGTTTTGGGGTGGTGCTTGGCCATGATTTTCCGTTACTGCTTAGGTTTAAAGGTGGGAAAGGGATCGCTGCCACGCTGGGGGTCTCTCTGTTTATATTCCCTTTGGCCACCGTGGGCGGGGCGATTTTCTTCGTCTTGATAGTTTTGGTCACCAAAATGGTGTCCGTTGGTTCGCTGTCTTTTGTGGCCTTGATGTTGGGCTACACGGTTTTCACCCGGCAATCTTTGGAAGTGGTCTTACTGGCTCTTGGATTGGTCTCATTGGCATTCCTGCAGCATAGAGAGAATATCCAAAGGATTTTACATGGGGAAGAAAACAAACTCTCTCTGGGAAAGAAGTAAACCCTGGGGCGTCTCGCTAACTATTTTTGGAAAGTAACCTCATTTCGACAAGGCCAGTTCCACGGGTGTATTGTTCGGCCAGTACAAGGTGAAACTTGTGGCGGTGATTGGTGGATAAAAAGGCAGAAGGAGCTTCAACT
>JAUXFJ010000189.1 GCA_030620065.1 Anaerolineaceae bacterium | reverse complement strand
CCTACAAATTCTTAGGTGAGCCACAGGATGATGAGACCGTAGACCAGATTATGCAAGAAAGCGAAAAGAATCAGCCAAAGGATGGTGACGATGCCTGACCAACAAGGAATCTATGAGGCTACGGCCCCGTATGCTTTCGAGTCTAGTTCATTCTCTTTAGCTTCATCTGAGAATGAAGACGGTCGAAGGGAATACGAGATACGACTTATCAAGGCCGGCAGGATTCGTGCTGCTGGCAATCGGGAGTCTAATGTTGAAGTGCCGCTCGAGCCGCTGCAAGCTGCTCTTACTGCTGGCATGTTTGATAATCTTGCTGTTTTTATGGATCATGCGGGATGGTTTGACTATCCCAAAACCCAGCGCCTGGCTGCGACCACGTTTGAAAGCTGGGAAGAAGACAATGGGATCCACGGCAAGATTCGGATGTATGACACCCCGTTTGCAAATGCCCTGGCCGATATGTTTGATGGGATTATTGATGATGGATCTGACAGTCCAGACGTTGGATTTTCGCTTGTGTTCTGGCCTGTCTGGAAACCCAGAGATAATTTTGATGATCCTTTGGTATTGAAAGAGATCAATCATATCGAATCATGTGACTTTGTTTTTGAACCGGCTGCCGATGGGCGATTGATCGCTCAACTCAGCAGCCACCTAGTTAAGGAGATTGATGATATGCCCCAAAATATTGAAGTACCCGAAGAAGAAGAAGGTGAAGCACTACAAACTAACGCAGAGCAGCCGAACGAAGTTCGGCCTCCCGAAGTGGTCGCAGGAATTGACCCGTGGCTTGATGCGGTACGCGCACAGTCACAAACGGCAATCTTAGCAGGCAGCGGTTTACCGCAGCACAGCCAAGAACGTCTAGGGCAGCTGAGCTTTGATGATCCTGAAGCTTTGCAGGCTGCCATTACTGCTGAGCGAGAATATATCGCTTCGCTGCAAGCTGCAAATGTGGTTGACCTTGGCGGAGACCCGCCTCGCTCTCGATCTATCGTGGTTGGATTGTCTGGCTACGAAGAACTTGAGCAGGCAGCTAACGCTCTTGTCCTTGGAATTGATCCGCCTGAAGGTGTTCGTCCTTTGTCTGGTATACGTGAGATGTATACCTTACTCTCTGGCGACTATGAAATGACAGGCGTTTTCAATGGTGAGCGTGTGATGTTTGCGAATGTCACTTCTGGAACGATGGCTGCGATCTGTGCTAATGCGCTTAATAAGGCAGTAGTAAACCAGATGGCGGAATTGCCCAAATGGTGGGAGCCGGCAGTCACTAAGGTTAACTTCAATACCCTGCACGATGCGCGATGGATTACGCTTGGTGGGGTTGGTGAGTTGCCGACCGTGAATGAGGGTGAAACCTATGACGAGATGACCTGGGACGATCAGGTTGAAACTGACTCGTTTGTGAAGAAAGGCGGCTACCTGGGGATCACCCTTGAAGCCATTGATAAAGATGACACCATGAAAGTACAGGTTGCACCCCGAATGTTGGCGCGTGCTGCTTGGATGACTCTTGGCAAGTCTATCGCTGCTATCTTCACAAGCAATTCTGACGTGGGTAAAACCATGAGTGACACCGGAGCTTTGTTCAATGCAACTGCGGTTTCTACTCCTGGAGGACACGCGAACCTACTGACCACCGCTCTTGCTTTGGCTGAGTTCAAGGTTGTTCGGTTGGCTATGATGAAGCAACCTGAATTGAATACGGATGAACGCCTAGCGGCGCTGGTAGCACCCAAGTTCTTATGGGTGCCTGTTGATCTGGAGGATACGGCGATTACTGCTCTGGCTTCTGAACAACAATATGATTATGCTCTCTCGAATGGTATCTCTGGCAAGATCAACCCTCACGCTGACGGTGACGGTCGGACTGCTCGATTGCTGAAAGCTCGTGAACGCGTAATTACCGTTCCGTTCTGGACCGATGTCAACAATTGGGCTGCCCAGGCTGACCCGCTTCTGTACCCCTCGATTGGTCTTGGTTTCCGCTTTGGTGAGACTCCCGAAATCTTCTCGGTTGCTGATCCGAAAGCTGGCCTGATGTTCACCAACGACGTGATGCCGGTAAAGGTGCGTTATTTCTACGCAACTGGACCGCTTGATTGGCGTGGTCTGCACAAGTCGAACGTGGCCTAAGTCTGGCCTCCGGAGGCTGAGAAAGTACGCCTAGAATTGAAGTTAAATTAACAAAGGTGGGTGTGCCTGGTGCTCCGGTTTCATCGGACGCCAAGCACAAACCCACCGACTAACACAAAGGAAGAATCTTATGTTTCGAAACAAGTTTGCGAAAGCATTTCATATCCCTGGGACACTGGCGGCGAATATTAATATTCGTTTCACTGTCCCTGGCCCCTGCTCTTTGGTCCACGTTTCCGCTGTGGCTTCGAACGACTCGGATGCTACTATTTCATTAGGAACCTCGGCGGATGCGGATGGCTTCCTGGTGGCTTGCGTGATTGGAGACTCGAATGTTCCGGTTGAAAAAGAACGCGCAGATTTTGATGGTGCGCTGTTGAGTGATGCCGGCAAGGAAAACCCGAGGCTGGCTGATGGCGATATCTTCGTTGTTACCCTGGATTATGATGGTGCCACGGGAACGGCTGCGGCTGATATGACCCTGGTCTTGGAATTTACTGAAGGATAAAACCAGATGGCTAATCCAACCGCAAAGGAAGTAAAAGAGGCAGCGGCGGCATTGAAGTTTGATAAGCCTATTATGAAGATCACGAAAAGTGGAAAGACTCTGACTTTCTATCTTTATGGTGGTGAAGAGCTTAAATACACGCTTAAGGGAAGGGCTGCTTCAAAGAAATAAAACAAAGGGCAGACAGATCCGGGTTTTTCCTGGATCTGTCTGCCCGGCTGTCCTGCAGCATAGATGCTTTTGACTGTTAGGTCCGGGAAGTAGGTGAAATATGAATCTTATTGAAATGAGGGAAACTTGCCAACGAACTTTGAACGATGCGGATGGTGCGACCTTTACTGATTTACTGGTAGACGGTTGGATCACTGAGGCAATACAGGAATACTCGCAATACTTTGGCAAGGTTGTGTCTGTGCAGGTGACTTCGATCATTGAAGGAACCTATCATTATGCGGTGACTGAAAAGATCGGGGATGTGTTGCAAGTTGAGTATCCTGAAGATGAAGACCCGCCCGAATATCTTGTAAAACGACCTTATGCTTCTGATGAGTTTTGGCTGAATGGTAACTCTTACGACTTCATCCAGACCAAAGGTGACGCGGCAAGCATACTTTATATTTCTGATCCCACATTAGATACCACTGCTACGATAACGGCGATGCGCTCTTTTGATGAAACCGCCGTTAGCATTGAAGTGCCGGGCAAGCATGAACCGATTCTCATTGCTAGGGTGCGTTGGTCGGCTCGGATGTTTCAAGCGGAGAGTGAGCTTCTTGATCCTACTTCTTCATCTTCGCTGCTCATGGCACAGATGGAACAAAACGCCAAGTCTGCACGTAACAATTACTTTAAGCTGCTGTTCGCTGCCCAACTGATGGAAACGGGAGAGTCTGTGGTGATTAAATGGGAAATGGACAAATACGATCGCGTTTACTAGGCTGTCGTGTCGTTCTATATGTTTGTGTTTTGACTTGGGGATTCTTGTGCATGATGACGATAGGTTTATATTATTATGCTTGTTGGTGTGGTCTTTTCTAGCTGCAAGGTTTATTGACATCGATCCGGCCAGGCTGCGGTAAGGGTATTCAATAAGGATTGCAAAAAAGGCTAAAAAATGGTCGTTTGGTCTTCGAGCTGGTGATGCTCAGCAAGAAGCAAGGCAAGAAAGGTTGCAAAAATACAATGAGGATTGTAAAAAAGAATAATCTGGTTCATAAAGTGTTGTTGTTTCTTATTCCTTTTCTTATTACGTTCTCTCTTGGATTTCTATACTTGGATGGTGTGATTATGGCTGAAGACGAAAGACCCCCTACCAGATTAGAGAAACTAAAGGCAGTATTGATTGATGATGCTGAGGAAGTAAATCTCACGCTTCATGGT
>JAUXFJ010000084.1 GCA_030620065.1 Anaerolineaceae bacterium | reverse complement strand
CATGCAAAAAGTGAGCCCGCGAGTAAGACCAGAACCATCATGACATTTAATATTCGCATTCTTTTATTCATTTTTCTCCTCGATTCATGCATGTATTACGCTGTGGTGTGACTCCTTAATAGGGAATAATTCTAATCCAAAATCATAAAATTAAAGAAATATTAACGACCCAAATTTAATATCAGCATCTCTCCGCTGTCCAGGCTTTCTGCGATTGTGTATTGGGTGATAGCACCTGTTGCATTGACGTTGATCGACTCAAAGTTACCCTCCCCAAAAATTGCTTCAATTTCATATGACCCTCTCAAAGGGCTCTCCGCAAGTGAAAGTTGACAATCACTGAGCGAGTCCTTTCCCAAGTTCACCAGCACTAAAAGGATTTCACCGGGGCTAACACGCAGAGTCGCATAGATGGATTTGCTGTTTGATTCAAGCGGCAAATAAGCACCCGTTCGTAAAGCAGCATGTTCATTTCTGATCGCGATCAACGTACGATATAAATTAAGCAGTGAATCAGGATCCTCAGCCTGAATACTGACATTAACGTCCTTATAATCTAGATTTACCATGATCCAGGGAAATTTGCTTGAAAAATCGGCATACTTTTCACTTGACCACTGCATAGGCGTACGCAGCTTTTCATCGGGTTTATTGCCAGTCATGCCAATCTCCTCACCGTAATAAATGAATGGTACGCCTGGCCCGGTGAGGTAAATGAATGCTGCCATTTTTGCTTTATCAGTCCTCCCTTGATAAAACGACATCGTCCTTTGTTGATCGTGATTGGTCAAAAAAGTGCTAAACTGCAAATCTGGAAATGCTGCCAAAGTGTCGAGATAGGATTCAGTAATCCGCGTCGGGTTAGGTGCAAATACAGCGTTGAGAATATCTTCGGAAAGATCAAATATGAAGAGGGCATCTAAGCCATCCCCACCGCCATACTTGGTTGTACTCCGCAAATCAGTCCATACTTCTCCAACGCTGAACGCTTCCGGATTGATTGCCTTATAAAATGGTCGCCACTCGCGGAACCACCCCAACGTCTTTGACGTATCCGCCTGCGCCACACCTTCCGCATAAAGATACCTTGCCGCATCTACTCTGAAGCCATCGATACCCACGTCTTCAAGCCAGAACCTTGAGGCTTCAAGCATCATGTCGCTGACCGCTGGATTGTCAAAATTCAAATCCGGCATACCCGACCAAAACACGCCGTAATAATAAAGCCCATTGCTTGCACGGTGCCATACCCCCTGCCCCCAGGGTCCTGGATAGCTCAGTTTCGAGTCAGACCACACATACCAGTCATGATATTCAGATTCGGGGTCAAGCGCTGCTTTAAACCAGGGGTGCTGATTGGACGAGTGGTTTATAACTAGGTCAACAATAATGTAAATACCGCGTTTGTGTGCCTCCGTCAATAATTGTTTGAAATCATCCATCGTCCCATACTCAGGATTGACATCAAAATAATCCGTCACATCATAGCCATGGTAAGAAGGTGAAGGAAAGATTGGCATCAACCAGATACCCCTGATTCCCAGATCGTCGTGCGTATTTGGGTCACCATCATTTAAATAATCCAACTGCTGGATGATCCCCTGAAAATCTCCTATGCCGTCACCATCACTGTCCTTGAAACTTCGCACAAAGATCTCATAAAACACACTATCATTCCACCAAGGATAGTCAACACCCTCCTCGCTGAGCATACTAAGAGGTATCGGCGAGCTGCTTGGGTTCTCTTGGGTCACTAAGGTCACCTCGTCAGTTACACCAGCAGTCTGCGTCAGTGCTGCCCCAGGTATGCAGCCTGTCAGGAACAGAATTAATCCGATAAATAAAAGGGTTCGCTTCTTATCAATAACCTTCATCATTACACCTCAATATTCTTATTAGTATCTTTCAGGATGCGCTGTTATATATTATATGAAGAAAAGGATTGGTAATCATTCCTCTCGCAAACATCCTCACATCCTTTAAATCATACTCCACTTTCGTCTAAGTTGCATTCAACAGATTGAACGCGTCATGCACACCAATATGGCTGTTCACAGATGATTTGGGCATCAATCCGCTTCTTCCATGGCTCCCACCGCATATTCAGCATTTCCTCAATGTGCTCTCATTAATTTTTCAATAGTATCCAGCTTGACGAGATGCCCATAAGACGCTAAAATTCTACCTCGTTGGATGCAGATCCAAAATACTTAGTGAGCGAAGGTAACCTGAAACAAGGTGAGAGGCGCTCAAAGGATGGATTTATGGATAGTAAAGAAGTAATCTTAAAAGCAGAAAAGCGCACCGACACTGGCAAAAAAGTTAATGTGCTGCGCCGAAGTGGTCTGTTACCTGGTGTGATCTACGGACGGCACCTTGAAGCTTTACCAATTCAAATGGATTTCAGACAAGCCTCCAAAACAATTAGCCATTTGACCTCTTCAAGTCTGGTTACAATTGAGATCGGCAAAAAAAAGCACACAGCCATCGTCCGTGACCGCCAGAAAGACGTCGTTATTGGACATCTTCTGCACGTTGACTTCCTTGCGGTATCGCTGACAGAAAAGTTGCGTACAAATGTGAACATTGAACTGATTGGCACATCCCCAGCAGAGGCAACCATGGATGCTGTAGTTGTTCAAAGCTTGAACGAGCTTGAGATCGAGTGTCTTCCACAAGATCTTCCTGAACGCATTGAAGTGGACATCAGTGTCCTGGAAACTACCTCAGATGTGATTATGGTCAATTCAATTACCTTATCAGACAAGATCACAATATTAACCGATCCCAATGAAGTCATCGCTTCAGTAACCCATATCGTACAAGAAGTTGAAGAAGAACCTGAAGTTGATGAATTGGAAGAGCTCCTTGAGGAAGGTGCTGAACCCGAGGTTATTGAACACGGCAAGAAAGAAGAAGAAGAAGAAACCAAATAAACCTCTTAGACTTAATTTAACCTCTACGGAACCTAAAAGCCGATTGAACATTCAATCGGCTTTTTCTTATCATTAGTTTCATGCTCAGCCAGAATACCCTCAAATCCTAACACATTCAGCAGCTCCAATGTCATTCACACACTTGCCCCACCCCGTGGCACTTCCCCGTAACACTGCCCGACGCGATGGTAATGGTTTTTTTGGATCTGCCATCTAAGATGAACAACATATCCTCTGGCGATATATCAATTTCCTCTAGGACGTACGATCACTAAGCGCGTAGGGAACTGCCGCAGAACACACATTCAGCTGTTACAGTATCCAGCCATCGGACCTCACCCGGATCTACACTACCACCACATGAGGGGCATTTAAGTGGCAAGACTGGACGCTTGGATTCTATAGCAGCTTTAGCCTTTATCTCTTCCTCGACTTTGGTCGGCAGGGTCTCTATCAGCCATTCACTGATTGCTTCACTCTGTTCCTTAAAACCACGCTCTGCCAGCTCGCTTACCACCCACTTACCGGTTCTATACAACTCACCCCAGCGCTGCTTATCTGCAAAGAGTTTTAGACCACGTTTGACCTGTGCAAGACCAACACCAGCCTGTCCGGCATAAAAACGTGCCCTGCCTGCTTGAACAAACAGGTATGGCGCTCTGGGTATTCTGTGTCGCAGTGCGCCTTCTGCGAGGTCTTCAAATATCTCGGCCGCACGCACATACTTCCCCTGGTTAAACAAAGCGTGTGCCTGATTTAAACGCACTTTTGGACCAGGACGGGCAGCTCTGAGGGCTCTTCGAACAGGTCTTCTTCTAAACATGATCTAGCTCCTTTCTCACTTATCAATTATGTCAATTCAAGCAAGCTCTGTATCAACTTCTTCCGACTCAAACACCGAACGACCAAAGATCAAGAAGCCGGTATGGGCAACCATACGATCTGTCGGCCTCAATCGTTCCCATTCCGGTTTATAAAATCGCAGCAGAAGTTCACAGACTTCGATAAAAACAAAATGCTCATTCCTCAAGCTCTGCAGGACTCGTATCACTTGATTGACAGTTGGCACGATTGTACCAATAAATCCGCCAGATTTCAAAGAAGCCTTCGCCTGAGCAATATAATCGTATGGATTCCGCAGATCCAGAAACACCGCATCAACTTGCCGTTCTGTGAATCCTTGGCTGGCATCCCCAAGTTTAAAACTTACACAGTCATCCAGTCCGATCTTCCTTAAATTCGCCTTCGCCAGAGCCAGGTTTTCAGGTTTCCGCTCATAGGAATAAACATGCCCGGTCGGGCCGACCATGAACGCAAAGGCACTGGTCAGCGCCCCTGAACCCGTTCCAGCCTCAAGCACCTTTTGCCCCGCCCCAATGCCCATGACCATTAAAACGTAGCCAATATCCTTTGGATACATGATTTGGGTGTTGCGCTTCGTCTCTTTGATAATATCCGCCAAACCCGGTTGCATTAAATAAAACGGGTTACCCTGATGCGATAAGAGTTTTTTACCCCATACCTCGCCGATAATATCATCATGTTTGATCACCCCGCGATGTGTTTGGAACACCTCACCGCTCTTCAAGCGGATAAAATGGCTCTTGTGGCCTCTGCCGAGCAGCTGAACAAGGTCCCCATCCTGAGCGGTCTCCTTGTAATTCTGCCAGGTCATGCTTTACCCTTCGGTTCGATCTCGATCAAGCTTAACCAGTGTCCCAACAATAAGAAGCCACTGCTCCCAAGGATACCAAAACCCACATGCAGCTGTCCAACTTCAAAGAACTTGAAACCCAGTCCCGCCGCCAGCATATGGCCGGCTGCAAAACCCACCCAGCTTAGAACAAGGTACAGGATTAACCTGCCCAGCCCACCGTCGCGCCATAGATGAAACACCGCCCCAAAGATGCTCGCGATAATAAATCCGAAAATGAATGCAGGAAATGTCATATTTGTATCCTCATAAGTCGTCTGCTAAACTCAAAGAGCTCTTGATCTCTCCGCTGCCAAGGCAAAGATCACCATCATAAACCACTGCCCTTTGCCCGGGAGTGATATCTCTTAAACCTTTCTCAAATTGTACAACGAATCGATCATTATTTACTAGCCTGATCTTCGCCCCAACTGGTTTCGCACGGTAGCGGATCTTCACCTGATACTGCTTTTCAGACTGCGGGATTTGCTCAGTGATCCAATTGGCTTTTACAGCCAGCAAAGCCTGCATCTTGAGTTCATCTGCATATCCCACAACCAATTGATTGAGCTCAAGATCCTTCCGCAGTACATAAAGCGGTCTTGGTGCAGCAATCCGCAAACCCTTACGCTGGCCAATCGTATAAGATGCCAGCCCTTCATGTTCGCCAAGCTCCTTGCCATTTTGGTCCAGAATCAAACCCGGTTGCAGCATTTCAGGCACAAACTGGCGCAGGAAATCGCGCTGATTTTCGCCATTCAAAAAACACAGGTCCTGACTCTCAAGGCTATTTTGCATGGGTAATGCCATCTCTTCAGCTATCTGCTTCACATCTGCCTTATGCAGCATACCAAGCGGCAGCATTGCATACTTCAGCTGCGCCTGTGACAATACACTCAGCACATACGATTGATCCTTTTGCGTATCCAGGCCCTTATACAATCGCACCTGACCCTCAGTATCCCTCTCAAGCCGCGCATAATGCCCTGAAGCTAAATAATCTGCGCCCTCCCCTTGCACATGTTCAAGTAACTCCCCCCACTTAATTGAACGATTGCAGACTAAACACGGGTTTGGGGTCAACCCTTGCTTGAGGTCATTCAAATAACTTCCAACAACCTGCTCATAGAAAACATCCTCATAATCAATGATCTCCAGCCGTATGCCAAGCTGATTTGCAACAGCCTGTGCCCTCTCCAGCGGGTCTTCAGCATTCGTCCTTTGAGGACAATAACGCCACAAACGCATGCTGATGCCGTATACCTCATAGCCTTCTTTGATAAGCAGACCAGCCGCGACGGAACTATCCACCCCGCCGCTCATTGCCACTGCTACTTTCGTCGATCTATTCAGAGTCATCCTCCCAATATTTTACCGTTAAACCCATTCATCCTGTCTGACTGTTATAATTCTGTCAGTTCAGGCTATAAAGGTTGAAACATGACTTACCTTACCGATACACACTGTCATCTGGATTTTTCCGCTTTTGACGCAGACCGTCAGGAAGTGATCGCACGCGCTAAAAGCGCCGGGCTCAAATGGATCCTCAATCCGGGCATCGACCTGCCGACCAGTAAAGCCGCGATCCAACTGGCTGAGGCATACCCCGCTTTCATATCCGCTGCAATTGGCTTCCACCCCAACCTTGGCAAGCCCTGGCAAATTAGCAACCTGGACGAACTGCGCAGCCTCGCAGCCCATCCATCCGTCTGCGCAATCGGCGAAATCGGGTTGGATTATTACCGCCAGCATACATCCCCGGAGCAGCAGCGCCTGATGTTCACCAGCCAGTTGGAACTCGCCCAACAGCTTGAATTGCCCGTGATCATCCATAACCGCGACGCCACCGCTGACCTCATGTCCATTTTGACAAACTGGTATCAGAGCATACCGAGCAGCTCCCGCCTTAAGGAATACCCCGGTGTTTTCCACTCATTCAGCGCTGACCTGGCAACCGCCCTGAGCGCGATTAAAATGAACTTCCATATTGGCATCAGTGGCCCCGTCACCTTCAAGAATGCCCAGGAACGTAAAGCTATCGTTGCCCAATTGCCTGTAGATAAACTGCTCCTGGAAACCGACGCACCTTTCCTCACCCCCCACCCCCACCGCGGCCGGCGCAATGAACCCGCTTACATACCGCTCATCGCGGAAGAAATTGCCCATCTGCAAGGCATGCCGCCTTCCGACCTCGCTAAAACCACTTAT
>JAUXFJ010000166.1 GCA_030620065.1 Anaerolineaceae bacterium | reverse complement strand
TGATAACAGCGCGAGGTACCAGGAACTGTGAAGTATCGCTATTATCTGTGCCTGGAAATTCACCCCAGGTCAGGAAATTTCCCAGGCCTTCACCAAGCGAGGCATATTCTAAATAGTGTGGCGCAATTGCCAGGACATCAGGGATGTAAACTTGATCCACGAAATCGATCATGCGGTGAATTGAATCTTTGATGATCGAGAGACGTTGAATGTTCAAAGCCGCATCGCTGTTTGTGTCTATTGGGAGCGGAACACCACCGACCAAAAAATTGGGGTGCGGATTCTTTCCACCAAAGATAGTGTGGATCTTGGTCACGTGGGATTGCCAATCTAGAGCTTCCAAGTAGTGAGCAACAGCTATTAAATTAACTTCCGGCGGCAATTTATAAGCAGGATGTCCCCAATAAGCGTTGGCAAACAGGGAAAGTTGTCCACTATCTACAATTGTCTGAATTTTCTTTTGGATATCGGCAAAGTAACCTGGGGAGGAGTTCTTCCAGGGGGAAATACTCTGCTGAGTCTCACTGGTTGCTTTCGGGTCTGCTTTGAGAGCAGAAACCACATCTACCCAATCTAGCGCGTGCAGGTGATAAAAATGCATCACATGGTCATGCACATACTGTTGGGCTATCATCAGGTTTCGGATCAGGTTTGCCGCTTTGGGGATTTGGATATCCAATGCATCTTCCACAGAACGGATTGAGGCAAATGAGTGTACTGTAGTGCATACACCACATGCTCGCTGGGCAAAAGCCCAAGCATTACGTGGGTCACGCCCTTTTAAAATAATTTCGATCCCACGCACCATCGTGCCTGACGAATAGGCTTTTGAGATCGTATTATTGGCATCTAACTCTGCTTCAATCCGCAAGTGGCCTTCAATTCGAGTAATTGGATCAACTACAATTCTTTGAGTCATGCTTTTCTCCTATTCGTCATCTGCTTTAGATTGCATTCCAGCTTGCTTTTTCTGAACGCGATTGATAGTAGCACTTGCTGCTCCAACGACAACTCCAGTATCATTTACTAAGCTGTAGCCTCTATTTTACTTAGTGGTGCTGATTACCTCTGATAAAAATATTCCGCATCCCAGAAATCCGGTTCAGCACAGCCTAAACAAGGATGCCCTGACTGCACCGGGAAAGATAATCCGTCATCCCATTTTATTGAAGCGCAAGCATTGTAGGTCGTGGGTCCTTTGCAACCAAGCTTATAAAGACACCAGCCCTTCTTTGCTCCTTCATCATCAAAGGACTCAGCAAACTTTTTCTCTTCATGGAAACCACGACGCAAACATAGATCATGAACTGTTTGGGCATAGAAAGTTTTTGGGCGATTGAGATTGTCCAATTCTGGCAAGTTTCCAAATAAAACATAGTGCGCTAATGTTCCGGAAAATACTTCGGGGATCGCCGGGCAACCGGGAATATTAATAACTGGTTTATCGGTGATAATGTCCCATACACCTTTTGCGCCTGTTGGGTTGGGATCCGCTTTGGGAAGTCCCCCAAAGGCAGCGCAATTCCCTGCCGAGATAATAGCGGCGGCGCCCTCAGCAGCTTCTAGCAACATATCTTCTGCAGACCGACCGCCAATAGTACAGTAAGCCCCGTTTTCTCCAGTTGGAATGCTGCCTTCTACAACAAGAACATATTCTCCATAATACTGCGCCATGATTTCCCCTTTATTCGCTTCGGTTTGGAAACCAGCTGCAGCAGTTAGAGTCTCATGATACTCTATTGAAATCATATTCAACACCAAATCTACTATGGTTGGGGATTGAGATCGGGTTAAAGCCTCTGTGCACCCAGCGCAGTCCTGGAACTCTAACCAGATAACGGGGACGCGTGTCTGCTTTTCTAAGGCACTTGCGATATGATATATCGGATCTTTCCCATCCTGATCATCAGGCAGGATAGTGTGTAAACCATATAAACCCAATGCCCCGGCGAGTGCACCACACAGTTTCATAAAATCTTTGCGTGAAATACCTTTTTGTTTCATATAATCATAAATTGAATTTTTAGGCATTGTGATTTCTCCTCATCATAGTATTTATTTACAGGAAACCCCATCAAATCCAAATTGCTCATTAGCAATTCTTTGTGTTGCGCTTGATAGTTAAGTCTACGATTCTATTTTAATATTGGTCATATTTGAAATAACTCTAAACCTCTTAAATACATCCACTGTATTGATTATACTCTTTCCCAATGGCAAATCTTCCAGTTCCCCCCTGTGATAAAATTAAATCATAGACAAAAATTGTTCAAGGTCATCCTTAAACAGTTTATCTGAATCCGATACCCCAGACGTGACGAAAACCGAACGCCAAACTCCCTGTTTCCAGGGGAAAATCTGCATCTATACCGTGGCCATCTTTTTGATCGCGTCTTGATCAACCAATTTACCATGGCTGATCACCCATGCTGGAGAAGCATGGTTGCGCAGCGCTTCGAGCACGTCGGGCTCATCCAGCACGACCAGGTTCGCTTGCGCGCCAACCTTCAGGGTGAAATTATCCAAGCCGATGCATTTGGCTGCTTCAGTGGTCACCATATCATATAGGGTATCCATTTCTTTCCGGGTGGTCATCCACAACAAATGAGAATTCAAAAATGCCACTTCCAGCATATTATTGCGTCCAAAAGGATAGTAGGCATCAGAAATATCATCCTGTCCCAGGCAAACGAGCACATTCTCTTCAAGGAGTTCGCGTACACGGGCATGCAGCGGCCCGGTATGTGGATCGCTGACCACACCCATCTGGGCCTTTTTCATCAAAGCGGCGATTTTCTGCAAGTATGGTTTGGGATACAAGGCCATTGCCCGGGCGTGATGCGCCAATGAGCGTCCATGCCAGTTTCGCTGGATAGTTTCGAGGGCCATCAGTTCCAGAGAACGCAGTCCAGGATCTCCGGCATCATCCACCAGCATTGAGACTGGCTTGTCAAATTCTTCGGCAATATCAAAAATCACCTTAACATGCTCAATAATATCAGCATCGGTAAATTCGATCCACGGTATTCCGCCAACAACATCTGCACCGAGATCCATTGCCTGGCGCAACAGATCAGCTGCTCCAAGTTCCCGGACCACTCCGTCCTGCGCAAAGGCTACAACCTGTATATCAACAATTCCTTTGAATTCGTCCCGGACTTTAATCAGCGCCTTGATGCCCTCCAGTTTGGCTTTGCTGTCTACATCAGCGAAAGCGCGCGTGTGGGTGCAGCCGAATTTTGCTGAGAGCGCCATTGCTTTGCGGACATTGGGCACGATCCAGGCCTGATCATATTTATCTTTGATGCGAGCGGCCAACTCAATGGCGGTCATGGCTTTTCCCATGCCTTCCCCATGGTAGTCTTTGAGAGCTTCCTCGTCCATCATTGGGAGGGTATAAACTTTGCAGAGGTGCAAATGAGCATTAACGAACGATTCAGTCACCAGGTTGCCATGTGCGTCAATCTCTTTTTCAGCTTTTCCGGTGATTTTCTCACCGATAGCTGCTATCTTGCAATCCTTGATAGCAAGGTTTACCAGCTTGTCGCCATTTGAGCGCAGCCTGGCGTTTTTTATCAGGATTTCATAGGTTTCAGACATGTTTGTCCTCTTTCAATAATTAATTACAGCAAAACTTAAAAATAAATAATGATGGCTATAATGATTTTTATAGAAATTGTACTCGATAAATTTAGTGCCAAGGAGCGTGAGGTAGGCGTACAACCTACAGTTTTGGAAAATTTTTTATTAGCAATTAATCAGCTCATCTCAACACACAATTAATGAGATATTTGATCCAATAGCGTTCCAATCGCAGAAAGCCTCTTTTACTTCTTTGGGTTTCCCCAACTTAAGACATCGGTAATATGTAGAACAGGACAGCGAAAAAGTGACAGGCGCTACCACCCATCACAAATAAATGCCATATAGCATGGTTAAAAGGTATCTTTTTCCAGGCATAAAAAACGACACCTATAGAATACGTTAATCCGCCAGCAATAAGCAAGGTAATGCCTCCGGGCGGTACGCGGATTAGCATCTCTTTGAAGGCGATGACGACCAACCAGCCCATGAGTA
Organism: Anaerolineaceae bacterium; assembly: GCA_030620065.1. Taxonomy (GTDB): domain Bacteria; phylum Chloroflexota; class Anaerolineae; order Anaerolineales; family Anaerolineaceae; genus JAUXFJ01. The sequence goes on along the minus strand of JAUXFJ010000166.1, from coordinate 332 downwards.
CATAAGCGGTCGTTGCCAATACTTCATAACGACCAATAAAAATCACCTTAAACACCACCCCCAGCAAAGCCAGTCCCCACACAACTCCAAACAACGACCAACCCCACGGACCGCGCATACTCACCAACAAAAAAGGGGTGTACGACCCTGCGATGAGTAAATAGATCGATGCATGATCCAGCACTCGAAACACACGCTTGGCTTTCGGATTTTGGATGCTGTGGTATAAAGTTGAGACCAAGTACAAAATCACCAATGTGCTGCCGTATACGCTAAAGCTCACCACGCGCCAAACATCGCCATAAATGGCGGCCTGCACGACCAGCAACACC
>JAUXFJ010000109.1 GCA_030620065.1 Anaerolineaceae bacterium | reverse complement strand
TATCCCCTGGCTGGATCACATGCAGACCCTCGGCGTAAATGCCCTCTACCTGGGTCCCCTTTTCGAATCCACAACCCACGGCTACGACACCGCAAATTACTATGAAGTCGACCGCCGGCTGGGGACTTCTGAAGATTTCCTTGCGCTCAGCGACGCCCTGCATTCCCGCGGCATCAACCTTGTATTAGATGCTGTTTTCAACCATGTTGGCAGGGACTTCTGGGCATTCAAAGATATCCTTGCAAACGGAGAAGCATCCCCTTACAAGGCTTGGTTCTACAACCTCCGCTTTGACGAATCAAGTCCCCTTGGCGACCCATTCGCCTATGACTCCTGGGACGGTCACTACAGCCTTGTAAAGCTCAATCTCGAGAATCCTCAAGTCAAACAGCATCTTTTTGGTGCTGTTGAAATGTGGACGCGTGATTTTAATATCGACGGCTTGCGCCTTGACACGGCTGATTGCCTCAGCTTCAGCTTTTTGCAGGCGCTTTCCACATTTTGCCATAACATCCGCCCGGATTTCTGGCTGATGGGTGAAGTCATCCACGGCGACTACCACCAATGGGTAAATCCCCAGACTCTGGATTCGGTCACCAATTACGAGCTCTACAAAGGCTTGTTTTCCAGTCATAACGAAAAGAACTACTTTGAACTGGCTTATTCCTTGAACAGGCAATTCGGACCGCAAGGCATTTACCAAGACCTTCTGCTCTATACCTTCGCAGATAACCACGATGTCAACCGCATCGCCAGCCAGCTCACCTCCCAGACCGATCTCTACCCCCTCTATATATTACTCTTCACCATGCCCGGCATCCCATCCATCTATTACGGCAGCGAGTTTGGCATCCCGGGTGAAAAGCACGATGGCAGCGACCATGCCCTGCGCCCCAAATTGGATTTAAACACTCTGCTGCAATCAGCACCGCAATCAGACCTTGCGCATATCATCGCCCAACTGACTCACATCCGCCAGACTTCTCCAGCACTGCAGAGTGGAAATTACATACAACGCCATGTCGATCATCAACAATTTGCTTTCACCCGTCAAACGCAGGATGAGTTAATACTGGTAGCATTAAATGCTTCCAACAAGAAAATCAATATCAACCTTCATCTTTCCGAATATGATCATACCTGGCTTACTGACCTGCTCAACCCGTCAGAGCAATTCCCCCTCACAGACGGTAATTGCACAATCACTCTCAATCCCAATTGGGGCAGGATTTTGAGAGTAACCCCAACATAGCGCTATGCGATAAGACCGGCAAAGCCTTAGTCAACACCCAAAAATATCTACCCCCCACTGAATGCCAAATTATGTAAAATCCATCTCTTTAAGTATAGATATGTTAAAATTGTTATCAGCAGTGCATGCATATTTGATCTTCAACACTAAAACCAAGAGGAGAATTGCATTATGCAGGACCGTCTTTCTAAATGGCATTTTCTAATCTTAGGGGTTTTATTAGTAGCAGCGTCCGTTTTCTTGTGGTATTGGGATTGGCGCTGGCTCGGTCAACCTTCCCCCCTGCGCCCGGAACACATGATCACAATCCTGCTCTTTTTAGTGGGGTTGGTCATCTTGGGTATCTTTCTGTGCCGCCTCACCCGCCGGCAGGCAATGATCGCCTTCATCATCCTCACCGGTTTAAATTCATTGGCAGCTTTGGCAACTTACTGGATCCGAATCACCTATCCGGCATTCTTTGACCTGCTGCGCCCCTTACCTATTGAAGAATATAAACCTGAATATGTAACCAACTGGGAACTGTTCTTCTTAAATCCCCTCTTATTCTTTATGCATTCTGGTCTCTTGACCCTCTGGTTGATCAGCCTGGCCATGTTCCTGTTTCGCAAGAAGGGTGAAGAGCCCGGTTAATCCAGTTAGTAGCTTTCGTTTTTTTGCAGGTAAAGCTTTTCTATACCTGTCATTGACACGTAACATGCCTGTCGCAAGCAAATGCTGTCCTGCTCTGCCACTCAGTCCACTTTTTCAACCACCCAAAAATGTGAAAGCCCAAAAATCCGCAGCGGCGTATGCTCTAACGCTTGCCAGAAACCACGTACGAACTTGCCAAAACGCGGCCAGCGCGCGATGATATTGTCATAGCCGCCAAAAATCACGCTCTGCTGGATAAACCGCACCGGTAGTCCCTTAAAGAGCTTTTTTAAACCCCTCCGTGTATACACACGCACATGTGGGGCTAATTTGTTGCGCCAGCGCCCTGGCAGGTAATTGATCAGCGGAATATTACCGAAGTGATATTTCCCTCGCCAATAGAAGCCATGTGTTTCAAATGGATACCCTCGATTCGGGCAAAAAAGAACCAACCTTCCCCCTGTTTTCATCACGCGTACCATCTCCTTGATAGCAGTTGCGTCATCCTGCACATGTTCTAGTACTTCATTGCTCAATATCAGGTCATAAACAGCATCAGCAAAGGGCAGATGCTCCCCAGCCGCACACAGCACTCTCGTGCTGAGTCTATGTGCATCACTCACCCGCTCAAAATCAATATCAAGACCGAAGACCTTATCTGCGAAGGCTGCCAAATGGTCTACATACGTACCCACGCCGCAGCCGTTTACCAATGTACACCCCGAAAGGCGCTCACCCGCCGCATCCACGATCATCTTTAACCGTCGTTCCTGCCCCTCACGCCAAACATAAGAAGGTTCGCCTCGCAGCGCTGCTTTTTCAAGGTTTTGAGGTTTCATATTTACTATTTTACCCTCTTCTATTTCGGTTCAACCGCTTCTTGGCTAAACGGTACCCAAGCAAAGATCGTCACTTCAACACCCTCATCCTTCTCCATAAGTGACTGGGTGCGGACTAGCTTTGACCACTCCAACAAACTTTTTTGCTCATATTCTACTGACTTTGCACAAGTTCAAGAAGATAATTCTTCCAGGTCTCTAACCCTTGACCGTTGAAAACAGATGTCTCGATGATCTTCGCTTCCGGGTTGATCCGGCGCGTGTATTGTTTGCATAGATCAAGGTTAAACCTCAAGTATGGCAACAAATCCATTTTCGTCAGAACAATAATTGATGCCAGATGGAACAGAAGCGGGTACTTGATGGGCTTATCTTCTCCTTCAGTAATACTCATCAAAGCGACTTTGTAATTCTCTCCAAGGTCAAATGCTGAGGGACAGATTAGATTTCCAACATTTTCAATGAAAAGCAGATCTATATCATCCAGCGGCAATTCTTTTAGCCCAGATCGAATTTGTGCGGCTTCCAGATGACAAGAGGACAAGGTATTAATCTGGATTACAGGCACACCTGTTGCTGCAATGCGAGCAGCATCACGGCTGGTACGCTGATCACCTTCAATGACAGCACAGCGTAGTTTGCCCTTTAGATCTATCAGGGTTCGTTCCAGCAAGGTTGTCTTGCCTGAACCCGGGGAACTTATTAAGTTGAGGGTTATCACCCCCTTTTTCTTAAGCAAAGCCCTATTCTCAGCAGCAATTTTATCATTTGCTTCCAGAACATTGGTTTCCAATGTAATCACGCGAATACTGCTTGATTCTAGCGGGTCATCCTGTATGTTTATCTCCATAATTAACCTCCAACAATCGATTTCACACGCAGTTCTCTACCTTGACGTACTTTAAAATCCTCACCAAGACATACAGGGCACCTCAGGTCTTCCAGGTCACCTATATAATCTGTTTCACAGTTTTTGCAGAATAGTATTAACGGCGGGACATTAATCTTTATCTCGCTGTCTTCGAGGAAGGTGTTCTTCTTAATTACCGAAAAGGCAAACTGCAACAATTCGGGTTCAACACCACTGAATGCCCCAATTTCAAGCTCCACCTTTTGAACAAAGTGCAGGTGGTTTTTCTTCGCAGCGTCCTCAACGATTTGTAATATATTAGCTGCAATGCCGGCTTCGTGTATGGTGACCTCTCTATCTATTTGCCAAGTATCTTGTTCTTAAGAATACCGACTATTGATTCCTTCCCAATTTTTGCCCAGAGGTCTTTGTGGGTCGCTGAAATCCGTGGATATTTTTCCCTTGGAACCATATAATTGGCTCCCTGTTTACACACGGATACACATAACCCGCAGCCAATGCAGGTTGCAGAATTAAATATCATTTTCCCATTTTCTTTATGTATAGATTCTGTCGGGCAGATTGCAGCGCACTCTTCACAAAGGATACATTTTTCTTCATCATGTTTAACCAAAAAGCGAGACGGGGCTCCCGCATAAGTTCCACCATTATTGATGATTTTCATCACAGCGCAGGAGCAGGAACAGCAATTACACAGAGTGCGTAAATGTCCTTCTGCGTTATCCACATTATGTACCAAACCAATTTCTTCACAATGTCTTAATATTTTTAAAGCTTCTTCAGTTGTAATTTCGCGTGCCAACCCGCTATCGATTAAACCTTCAGCAAATTCATTGAATACAAAACAGGTCTCCAACGGATGTTCGCACTCTTTACCCACAAGCTTGCGGGCTTTTCGGCAGAAGCACTCAGCTACACCAACAAGTGATTACGACTCGACCATTTTGGTGACTTTATCAATAGGAAGCACCTCGCGTTGATCTGGGATAGGGGCGTCGAGCATAATTGTCCCATCAGCCGTCTGTCCCGTTAGCGTGTATTCCACAGGAAGAACCCGGTAGTATGGTGTTTTGTTTACACTGGTAGGTGAAGCACTTTCAATTAAGCCATCCATGAATTTCGCAAATATGGTTCTGGCCGGAGTATCTTCGTCTCTCCGAACTTGTTGCTCAGCCATAAATACCGGATTACCACGTTCATAGCTACGGCCATCGGGTGTGTTATAAGTGAGGATGTACCCTTCTGGTGCAATTCGCTTAAATATTTTAATAATTTCTTCTTCAGTAATTTTAGCTTTGGCAGCTTTTTTAACCAAAGCTTTATGAAGAATATTGCCATTAAATGGCAACAGGAAGAATGCCTTCAATTCATCTTCTGTGATGGTTTGTTTCAGGGCTTCTATGAATTCGTCTTTGTTAGGGATTTTCCCCAACATAAATTCATAATACTTGCACAATTCCAAATATAAATCTTTTTTGCTCATCAATTCCTCCATATAGATTTGGGGTAGTAAATATTATGTGGACACGAAAAGAGGTCACTGTAAGATGAACTGCTTTCTTGAAGAAAAGTATAGCATAGTCTGATCGTTCACAGCATAGACTTGAACGGGTGTCTGGTAGTCGAGGGCTTGATGTGGGCATTCAAAGTTGTAGAAGTGGAAGTAGCTTGTCAGGCCGCAATGGGTCTCGCGGTGAGAAACAATCTGGAGTGGCGATTTCAAATCTCATTTCTGATAGTTTTTTATAGCTTCCCAATGTTAAAAATGGGTTTATGATTATACTAATTCTTTTCCCTTTTCTGGGATTCACGATCAGGAGTTAAACTTTGCCCAAATCACAAACTAAAAAATTCTATCATCTCACTTTGACAGAACGCTTGGCGCTTCTAACACAAAAAGCTGCCCTGACACTCGATGAGCAAGCTGCCATCAGCGGTGCAGGTGGTCTCACGGCTGAAGCTGCTGACCATATGATCGAAAATGCGGTTGGAACCTTCAATCTGCCTTTAGGAATCGCGCAGAACTTCATCGTCAACGGCCGTGAAGTCTTGGTGCCAATGGCCATCGAAGAACCTTCCGTTATAGCCGGCACTTCCTTCATGGCAAAATTGGCACGCCCCACCGGCGGCTTCTATGCAAGTAGCACTGCGCCCGAAATGATCGGGCAAATCCAGCTTCTCGACCTGGCTGACCCTGCCAGAGCCAGACTGACACTGCTGGACAATAAAGAAGCCCTTCTTGCGGAAGTTGCAGATATCGACC
>JAUXFJ010000184.1 GCA_030620065.1 Anaerolineaceae bacterium | reverse complement strand
ATCACGATCAAACCGTCAAAAAGCCAGGATCCGTCTGCTCTCTGAATGGCTAATTGATCCGTGTCTTCGCTATTCAAAGGGATATCCCCAACAATAGCTTCAAGTATATCGAATAAGGTAACCATACCTTGAAGACCACCATACTCATCAATCACCAATGCATTATGAACGCCCGATTCCCGAAGAATTTCCAAAGCCTTAAGGGCTTGCGTATTCTCGGGAACGAAGATAGCTTGTCGAGCGTAATCGAGAAGATCAAAGCCTGGAGCTTCAAGATTGATGCCTAAGAGATCTTTGACATCCACAACACCGATAACCTGGTCTAAATCCCCCTTCGCTACTGGGATACGGGAGTATTCACATTTTACTAATGTATCCATAATCTTTGCTGGAGAGTCTTCGATATCCACCCAATCAATCTCTGTACGCGGTGTCATCAGTGCATCCACTCGCCGCTCTCCCAAGCGAAAAACGCCTGACACCATGTCTTTTTCTGCGTCCTCAAAGACGCCAATCTGCCGTCCTTGTTCAATAAGAATTTTAATCTCCTCTTCTGTGATGATGGGTTCTTTACTTGGTTTAATGCCTAAAAGACGTACGCCAAAATCTGTCGACACACTTAATAGATTTACAAACGGGCGAGCGAGCTTGGAGAGAAAACGCATCGTCCCAGCCATACGTGAAGCTGTTTCTTCAGGTTTATTCATAGCCAAGCGTTTTGGAATCAATTCACCTAACACAAGGGAAAAATAAGTGATCAAAACGACCACGAACACCAAAGACAGAACATCGGCATAAGGTGCCAACCAATGAATCTTTTTTATCAGCTCAGCCAAGGGAGCTGCTAGAGCCGCACCACCAAATGCACCTGTGAAAATACCTACTAATGTGATCCCAATTTGAACCGTAGAAAGGAAACGGTTGGGGTTTTTCATCATCTCCAAAGCAATTTTGGCACCTTTATTGCTATCATAACCACGCTGTTGCAGACGGGCTTTCCGTGCTAAGACCATCGCAATTTCAAACATGGCAAACACACCGTTGATAATGATCAACAGTAAAACTATTAGGATTTCAATTGTTATTGACATAAGTACCTAGCTTCTATTCTACACTTGGAAACTTGATTCACTTTAATTCACTTCAGTCTTGTAAATGGCTATTAGCTATGTAAATTCAATCCTTGGGTTAGTGAAATAAAAATCGGAAGGCATCAAGCAAGCATCTTGACCATCCTGTAATAACCTGGCCCCAAATTCTTAACCCTTTTATTTGACTCAAGCATAACCGCGATAATTTTATAACCAAGGCGTTCATAGAGACGACGTGCGTTGGTGTTAAGAATATCTACCATCAAAGTACATTTATTATATCCCTGTGCTTTAGCCTGTTCTTCTGCATATTCGATCAATGCTTGTCCAACGCCATGCCCCTGATAACGCCGCAGGACTGAGATATTGCTCAAGAGGTATTCGTCCCTTCCTGCTTCTTTCATAAACGCCATGGGAAATAATCTGGATATAACAGCAATCTTGCCGCGCAGCTTATACATCCCAAGTAACCTGCGCCCCGATGCCAAATCTAGTTTACCAAGTTCCTTTCCCGGTATGCAAAGGATAATGCCCAGCTTATGTCCCAGATACTCAGCAACAGAAACCCATTCGTAACTAAAACGGTTCTTATTTTGACTGAATAACTTCCTCAAGTTCGCCTTAGCGCGTTCTTCATTACCTAATCCAATCGCAAAACTCGCCAAGTGGGGAAAGGTTTGATAAAGAAGTTTTCCAGCGAATTTTGCATCTGCGGCTTCTGCTGAACGGATTTTTACATCTCTTATATTGATCTGTTTTTTTTCTGTCATTACTTCTTCTTTAAGTGATCAGCTCTGGAGGTAGAAAATCGATACGATTCAGATACATCAATAATGTTTTATCCTCTATAAAATCAATGCGCGTGATCGAGCAATTATTCACAAAGATCGTAAACTCCTTCTCAGTATTGAAATCAAATAAAATCTCGAAAATATATTTGAAGATCCCACCATGGATTATAACACCCACACGATCCTCAGTCCCCGCGTGGCTTTTCATTAGGTCGTCAAGGACATGCTTTGCACGCGGCAAGTAAGCCTCACGCGGTTCCAAATCCTGCTTCCACCACCCGCTTTCATCAATCTCTGCCGGAAGAATCAATCTCGGATAACGGCTTTCAAAATACTGGCGGTTATGCCCAGGCGATCCATAATATCCCTCTTGACCATTAATAACTTCCTTTAGAAAAATACCGCCGGTTTCATGCAAATCAACCTTTGCAATCAGCCCCAAGCCTAATTGATCCGCGATAATCGTGCCAGTTTGAACAGCGCGCTCCATCAAGCTGCAATAAAGATGCGTTATCCCAAAGCCGCAAACGTTTTTAGGACCCACCCAACCTTGTCCAAGATCAAGGCCTGATTCAGATAAAAATGCCGCTACGCGTTCCGCTTGCTGTTTGCCTATCTCCGTAATCAGTGGATCTGCTTTGCGATCATTATTATGACCATTTTCTTGCCATAACGCATTATTGATGGATTGTGCATGCCGAATAAAATACAATTGCATAAATAGAATCTCCAATAAGAATTATTTAAGATCTCATTCATTTATAAAATAGACGGGATCTTCAGGTCGTGTAAAGAGCATATCTTTTTTATACGCTCGTCAATATCAACGGGCTTGTAACTGCAGTTACCAGAAGAATTCGGATATGAATCTCCTTCAGCCAATGCGCATAAGACCGCTTGAATATTCTCTGAAAGTGCCAGAGGAGCATAGCCGCCCTCCATGATAAAAAGCAGACGCCCATCACAATATTTATCAGCTAAAGCCGCCAGTTCCTTTGCAAACTGATAATAGCCCTGCGTCGAAAAGCCAAGTGAAGTCAAGGGGTCAGAAAAGTGGCCATCAAAACCGGCTGAAACAAAAAGCATCTCAGGATGGAACTCAGCCAGCCAAGGGTTTAAGATCTTTTCGCAGACATCAGCGAATACCGTATCACCAGCCTTCAAAGGCAGCGGTAAATTGATGATGCGCCCTTTTGCATGTCTGGCTTCATCAAGAAAACCCGAGCCAGGGTAGATACGCTCTTGATGCAAAGAAAAATAACCTACGCGTGGCTCATCCCAAAAGATCGATTCAGTACCGTTGCCATGATGCGCATCGAAGTCGATAATTGCAATTTTCTTCAGCCCTTTCGTGAGCGCATCTGCTACAGCAATTGCGGTGTTATTAAATAAACAGAAACCCATGGACTCATCAGAGTCGGCATGATGCCCGGGTGGACGAACAATTGCAAAACCGCGAGTCGCTTCATCCATTTTCCTTGTACCGTTTTGAATTCTTCTGCTGAGTGTTAAAACACCACCGACTGCCGCAAAAGCAGCATCAAAAGAATCTCCAGTCACAAAGGTTGGGGCTGAGTCTATCTCATGCAGCCCCATCGAACAAGCAATCCTGAGAGACAATAACATTTCCGATGAATGAACACGCAGGATATCCTCGTTAATGGCTGGTACACTCTCTATCCACTCAATACCCTTATAGGGTGGTTTCTCTAACCACGCTTTCATCAAATTAAAGCGTTGAGGGTGCTCAGGATGACCTGCCATTTTATGTGCGGGTGAATCTACAAACGTACAGATGACAGTTACCAATTTGCGCTTCCTAATTCTAATTTAATTCATCAGGTCTAAGTCTTATTAAATGGACAATAATATACTTCCCCAGTTATTTTACCTTATTCTTATTTATTCCAAAGATCGTGGTCATGGACAGCATGAAGATCAGCTCGAAACAAAGGAGGTAATTAATAACTACATGTTCGGATATCGAAAAATAAACACCTATTATCCTTAAGACTGATTTTTATAAATTCCAAGTCGGGATATGCATATTTGGGATACAATAATATTGTAATAATTACACTTAATATTGATACTTGAATTCAACTCATAAGTGCTCCTTTGACTCTGGTAAGTCTGAAAAGCCTTGTTTTACATCAGCCTACCTTTTTCCTACCGGCTCTGTTGCACTCAGTACTTGATCTAAGATATAATATAAATAATATTTCATT
>JAUXFJ010000145.1 GCA_030620065.1 Anaerolineaceae bacterium | reverse complement strand
TATGATCATGCAAATAATCTGCCGCAGCAGCCGCCATTTGGACTGCTAAGCCATGCAAATAATAGGCTTCGGAATAATTCCCTGTTGATTCGAGCTCGCCAAAACGTTTCGTCGCTTCAGCACCAACGGTGACAACCTGCAATGCAAGCACGTCCACCTGCTTGTTACCAACAGGCAGGAAATAATCCGCAATGGAGAGGTTATCCGCGCCTGATTGGCGTGGAAAAGAGAAACGTTCAATCTCTTTCAGTGAACCATCCCTGATCAAATCCGGGTCAAACAGGATTAAATCATTTCCATCTGATTGCACAGGCCAATAGCCATAAACAGCTCTAGGTTGCAGCCATCCATCTCGCTGTGCATCTTGCAGCATCCATTTCAATCGAGCTTCAAATTCGTCTTTGATAGTTTCCCATTCTTCAGCATGTGTATTACCCGCACCCCAGGAAAGTCGAAAGAGCTCCTTCTTGGAGAGATGATCCGCAACTATCTCCAAAGGCATTGAATCAACCACTCTGGTGCCCCAACAGGGAGGTTTAGGTATAAATTCGGCAACGGGAACACACTTCTTGCCCTGATTTGCTGTTTTATGCAGCTTTCGATCTTGTGTACGACCAAACTCAAAATCCGCTCTTGCCTGGTTCTCTTTAATCAACTCATTATGCCTTTTCGGGTCGGACAAGGCATCCATGACCGCCAAACTTTCAAAGGCATCCTTGCAGTAAAAGACGCCTGAGTCGTAATAGCTGCCCTCTTCAGTTTTTAATATGCGCCACCCGAAGCGCGGATTGATTGCTGCACCACCAATTAACACCGGTATCTGATGCCCACGCCTGGCCAACTCATTAACGATCAACGGCATCTGCTTACTTGTGCTGACCAGTAAAGCACTCAAACCAATCGCATCTGCTTTTTCCTCGACTGCCCTGCTGATGATCGTCTCTGCTGGCACCTGCTTCCCAAGGTCGATTACATCGTAGCCATTATTCGAAAGGATCGTTTTGACAAGGTTTTTACCGATATCATGCACATCGCCATAAACCGTTGCAAGCACCAATTTGCCTTTACTGACGCCTTCTTCGCGATCCAAGAATTGCTCAAGATAGGCAACGGCTTTTTTCATCACTTCAGCAGATTGAAGGACAAAAGGCAAAATCAGCTCACCAGCAGCGAACTTATCCCCTACTTCCTTCATCGCCGGCAGCAAAACCTGATTGAGGATACCGACAGCCCTTTCTGATTTTGAGTTTTTATCATCGCGATCGAGTAACTCATCGATATCCTTCTCGACACCAGCTTTTTGACGGTGCAAAATACGCAACTTAAGCCTTTGCTCAACACTGAGGTTCTTAAAAGCCTCATCGCTTGCTTGTTCTTCCTCGCCTTCATCTGAAACCGATTTGAAATGCTTTATAAGATGTTCAAGTGAATCCTTACGCCGGTTAAAGATCAGATCTTCAACCAATTTACGTTCACCCTCAGCAATTTCGGCATAAGGCTTGATCTGAGCCGCATTTACAATCGCCATATCAAGTCCGGCTTTGACAGCATGATACAGAAAAATGCTGTTGATAACTTTGCGGGCTGCTTTTGAAAGACCAAAGGAGACATTGCTAACCCCCAATGAGGTCAACACGCCCGGCAGCCCTTCTTTGATCATTTTTATGCCTTTAAGAGTCTCTACTGCCGAGGCTTCATATTCACTATCGCCGGTTGCCAGGGTGAAAGTCAAGGCATCAAAGACAAGGTCTTGTGGTTTTAAGCCAGATCCTTCAACAGCTAGCTTATACAGCCTTTGCGCCACCTCGAACTTGCGCTCAGCAATCTTCGCCATTCCCTTTTCATCAATCGTGAGCAAGATCAGCGCGGCATTATATTTCTTTGCCAGTGCAAAAACCTTGCGGGCTTTTTCTTCACCGGATTCAAGATTCGTTGAGTTAATCAAGCAACGTCCGGGGAAAGTCTTAAGCGCTGCTTCCAGTACATCCAGCTCAGTTGTATCAATGATCAGTGGAACCGGCACCTCTAAAGACAACCGCTTGACCAAGCGCTGCATGAGCTGAACCTCATCCGATCGTTCTGTGATGGCAACACAGACATCCAAGCCATGTGCGCCGCTCGCAACCTGTTCTTTCGCAATTTCCAGCATGGCATCGTAATCCTCAGCCATCAAAACTCTTTTGAACTCGCGTGATCCTTGCGCATTCAAGCGCTCACCAATGAGAAAAGGCGCAGGTTCCTGCTGCATGGGCACCGCCGCAACGGGGGAAGCAAGCCTAGGAGTAGTCTGCACATGGGAGCGTCCAGCCTTGCGCTGTCCAATCTTTTCAGCCAATAAGCGGATATGTTCCGGATTGGTCCCGCAGCACCCCCCAATCACATTGACGCCATACTTCTCAACGAATTCAACAAGCAGATCTGAAAAAGGTTGCGGCTTCATCGGATATACAGCTTCCCCGTTGACGTTCAATGGCATACCTGCGTTAGGGATGCATGACACCGGTAGTGCTGCATTCTCCCCCAGGAACTTAATCGACTCGCGCATATGTTCGGGACCTGTTGAGCAGTTCAATCCAATAACATCAATAGGTAAGCCTTCCAGGATAGCCAAGGCGGCGCCAATATCAGTACCCAAAAGCATACGGCCAGTGGTATCCAATGTCACCTGCACCTGGATCGGTATTTTTTCACCCGTCTCTTCAAATGCTTGCTGGATACCAGTAATAGCAGCTTTCACCTCCAGGATATCCTGTGAAGTTTCGATCAATAAAAGGTCAACCATGCCGCGGATCAAGCCGACAGCTTGCTCACGAAACACATCTGCCAATTCTTCATATGTGATATCGGACATTTGCGGGTCATCGGTTGAGATTAACAACCCGGAAGGTCCCAATGAGCCTGCAACAAAACGCGGTTTGTCCGTTGTGCTGTATTGATCGGCTAATTTCCGCGCCAGGCAAGCTGCCTTCAAATTGACCTCTTGCGTTTTTTCAGCGATACCATAATCCTTCAGGGTGAGCCGATTGGCTCGAAAGGTATCCGTTTCGATCACATCCGCGCCAGCCTCCAAGAATTCCTGATGGACTTTTTCGACAGCCTGAGGATAAGAAAGCACCAGACAGTCATAGCAACCAAACTTTTGCTCCCCGCCGAAGGCATCGGCAGTTAGATTCATTGCCTGCAGATTGGTACCCATAGCACCATCAAAGATCAAAACGCGTTCATTCAAAGCGTCTAGGTAGCCTCGCGTGGAGAATTTCTTGTCTTCGACCATCACATTCTGCCTTTCTTCAGTGTACTAGTCCTTCACCACTTGCTGAATAAAAAAACCTCTCTTCTAAAGAGAGGCGTATCTGAATTTCTTCAATACAGCCTCATCTTCCAGAATCCCATGTTCATGATTCTGCCGGATTTGGCACCATCGCTTTTTTTTATCGCGGTTGCCGAGGTTTCACAGGGCCGGTCCCTCTACCTCTCTTGATGAGTTAATTAGGATAAAGTCTATCATAACATGCATGATGCGTCAAATCGTGTATAGCCTAGCAAATTTTTTTCTATTTAGTCTCCAGCCTCCTTTTAAATCACAGCTTGATATTAAAAAGTTAAAAGCTTAAGTTATAATGAAGTGCAGATTATGGAAAATAAACCGTCATATACCTTTAAAGACTTCTTGCCAGCCATTCTCATCCTCAGTTTGAGCGGATGGGGAGGCCTCGCACTACTCATTCTACTTGCTGTACCAACAATTGGCCCGCGCTGGCTGTTCTTCTTCCTGGGTGTATTAGCGCTTACAGGAACCAGCCTGCCCATTATTTACTATTTCAATAAGCGCTTCCCCAGTGACCCGCCTGTCGATAAAGGGGTCATTCTACGCCAGGCGGTCTGGATTGGCGTATACGGCTCCGCAGTTGCATGGCTTCAGATGGGTCGTGTTCTTAACACAGGATTGGCTGTAATCCTCGCGGGTGCCTTCATTCTGATTGAGCTTCTACTACGCCTGTGGGAACGCAGCCACTGGAAGCCCAAATAACCCTTAATGCATATTCCCCATGGTTGATCTAAGCCGCATCCCATCTGTTGATAAACTCATCAATGACTCTCAGGCTAAGGCACTGACAGCCAAATATGGCCGTGCCCTGACTCTCTCAGCCATCCGGGAAACACAAGAGGACATCCGCCAAAAGCTCTCAAATAACCAGGCGCTCCCCTCCCTGGAAGATACATATAAGCAGATCCAAGACCTGCTTGAAACCTGGCTGAAACCCACGCTTGTGTCGGCGATCAACGCCAGCGGCGTGATCCTGCATACTAACCTGGGCCGTGCGCCCCTTAGCGCCGCATCCCTCCAGGCAATCAGCGAGATTGCCGGCGGATACTCAACATTGGAATATGACCTTGAGAAGGGAAAACGCGGCTCGCGGCTGCTGCATGCCGAAAAGCTACTCAAGCTCCTGACTGGTGCTGAAGCTGCCGTCGTGGTCAATAACAATGCTGGGGCAGTATTGCTAACATTATCCGCGTTAGCAAAACGGCATAAAGTAATCGTATCGCGCACGCAGATGATTGAAATCGGGGGAGGCTTTCGTATTCCTGACGTGATGCGTCAATCCGGTGCGAAATTAATCGAAATTGGTACGACCAACCGTGTCCACCTTGGTGACTATGAAAAAGCATTAAGTGAAACCACTGCAATGATCTTGATAGCTCACCATTCCAACTTCAAAGTGCTGGGCTTTTCAACAGAACCACAACTAAGCCAAATCGTGTCTCTTGCACATGCAAATCAAGTTCCCGTTTTGCACGACCTTGGCTCAGGTGCACTGCTTAAT
>JAUXFJ010000022.1 GCA_030620065.1 Anaerolineaceae bacterium | reverse complement strand
CGCCGACGCCAACTAATACTCCAACTAATACACCGACGCCGACCAACACACCAACTAATACCCCGACACCAACCAATACACCGACCAATACTAATACACCTACCTACACACCAACACCGACACTTCCTAGAAGTGTGACCCCTGCCCCTCCAGTAGAAGATATCTGTCCGCAATGGATTGTTTTCCATACCTTCCGCGACGGCAATCTTGAGATCTATCGCCTTGACGGTATTGAAGGTCAATCAGATGCTATCCTTACAAACTTATCCAACAGTGAGGCGGTTGACTCACGCCCCAGTCGCTCATTCAATGACGAATGGGTCGCATTCCAGAGCGATCGCAATAGTAATATCGAAATTTACTACACCAGCAGCAGTAGTAGTAATGTGATGAGATTGACCAATTCACTATCGAATAACATCAACCCGATGTTTGGTCCTGATAATGCTACGGTTGCATACCAGAGTGATCGAAACGGTAACTGGGATATCTTCATCATTGACAGGTTGACTGGAGATGAAACTCAGCTGACAATTGATCCGGCAGATGATATTAACCCATTCTTCTCATCAGATGAAAACTGGCTGGTATTTGAAAGCAATCGAGCCGGTAACTGGGATCTCTACCTTCTCAACCTTGAAACTGGTAACGAATTCCAAATCACATCATCTCTGGGTGATGAGATCTATCCTTCTTGGTCACCCAATGGACAGCAAATTGCTTACTTGTCACAGACAGGTGATATCTGGAATTTATTCGTCATAGATATCAATGGCGAAAATCTGATCCAGATCACAGATGGTGATGGAGATACAGGTAACTATGCCTGGTCACCTGAAGGCTATCGAATTGCCTATCAGTCAGAGCGCAATGGCAACCTGGATATTTACTCTTACGATTTGCGGACTAATATTGAATACCGGGTGACTGATTACGAAGGTCCAGATAGTGGTCCGACCTGGGATTGTGGAGGTACAAACCTGGCCTTTACATCAACAATTGATGAAACACCGAATATCTTCACTGTATTCTGGCAAGGTGGTATTGCAAGCAACCTTACTATCCATCCTTCAACAGACAAATGGTGTCAATGGTCACCTGCAAAGGAATCAGCCAGTCGCGGTAAATAACTATTCTGTGCAAACAAGTGGCGGGGCAAAGACCCGCCACTTTTCTATTTAACTATTGCTATCTTTATCCAATCAAAGTAAGATTAACACATGTTGAATATTACACTTATCATTGCATTATTGCTTGCAACCTTCATTCCCCTGCTATATCTGTTTATCATCTATAAATTAGACTATTTCAAGACAGGCAATTTTCTTTTTGTTATGATTGCTTTTGCATCAGGATTATTTGCATATGGTGGTGCTTATTTAATAAATTCATTCATCTCGAAAACACTACATATCAGCTGGATTCATACTGCGCAATTTATTACACCGGTTGTTGAAGAAATATTAAAAGCTATCATTTTGGTCATTTTAGTGAGGCATCGGAAATTCAATTACTTCGTAGATGCTGCCATATATGGCTTCTCTGTTGGTATAGGTTTTGCGATTATTGAAAATTATCAATACGTGACCAATAACCCAGGCAGTAGCCTCATGATCTCAATTACTCGTGTCATATCAACAAACTTGATGCATGCTGCATCCAGTGCATTAATTGGAATTCTTTTTGGTTTAGCTAAATATAAAAAAGAAAACATCTCTTGGTTTCACTATTCAATAGGTCTTTTTGGTGGCATATTCTTGCACGGTATATACAATAATCTAATTACTAGGTTACCAGCAGATTTTATAATTATCATAGCTATTATTTTAGGATTTGGCGCAAGTACCATAATTATCCTGTTTATGCGTAAGGGCTTGAAGAATGAAAAGCTGTTCATAGCTGAACATTTGGGAGACATTGATCGCGTGACAAGTCGCGAATCCGCTGTCGTCCAATCTATGAATAATGTCAAACCGATTCTTGACCGTTTAACGCAAATGTTTGGTAAAGAAAAATCAGTTCTGGTACATGAGCTGCTAAAGCACCAGGCCAGGCTAGGAATATTACGCCATCACTACAGTAAGGTTGTTGATGAGAATATAAAAAAATCAACTTATGAAGAGATTACACTTGTCCGAGACAAGATGGATCGTGTTCGTAAAAATTTGGGACCCTGGGTGATGTTGTACATCCGAGATGTTTTCCCGGAAGAGTCTATCCAACTCTGGAACAACTTTGCTCGTGCAATTGAAGAAAAAGCTTCCTCTCCTTCTTCGAATAATATCCCTAACTTATGGTACACTCTAAATACTAAAACGACCCCACAATCTAAAATCAATCCCGGGGAATTAAGCAATCAACAATGGAGATCAAAGATGTCAAAGATTGTTGCCATTCATTCCTTTCGTGGAGGAACGGGTAAAACAAATATAACCGCGAATATTGCTGCCCAGACTGCTCTTAGGGGTAAGCGGGTTGCTGTTGTAGATACTGATATTCAATCGCCCGGTATCCATGTCCTTTTCGGTTTGGATGATCAGAAAATGAAACACACGCTAAACGAATTCCTTCATGGAGACAGCGCCATCACAGATGTGGCATTGAACATTGGAGAAAATGTTCCTGATGATTTACCTGGGCTTGCAAAGCTCAAGGGCAAAGATATCTGGCTCATTCCTTCAAGCATTAATTGCGCAGAGATTAGTCGTATCCTTCGTGATGGTTACGATGTCAATCTTCTAAATCAGGGTCTGCATAAAATCCGTGAAGCTCTCAAATTAGACTTTTTGTTCATAGATACCCATCCGGGTTTGCATGAAACGACACTCCTCTCTTTAGCTATCTCTGATATGCTTATTATTTTATTAAGGCCCGATCAACAAGATTTCCAGGGAACTGCGGTTACAGTAACCATTGCCCGCAGCTTGGATGTTCCCGAAATATGGCTGCTGGTAAACAAAGCATTAACCAAATATGATTTCAAACAAATCAAAGATTCAGTCGAACATATTTACGACACCGAGGTCGTAGGTGTGATGCCCCTTTCAGAAGATTTGGTTGATCTTGGAAGTTCCGATATCTTTTCATTACGTTATCCTGATCACCCATGGTCTAAGACCATTATTGATATCGTTGATAAATTGACACTATAGAATTTCAAGGGAATGCTCCTATGTTATGTTGGAATTGTAATGAACCAGCTCATGCAGTTTGCCATTTTTGCGGCCGCGCAGTTTGCAAACGCCACGCTTCCAAAATGCCTTCCTTCCTAGTGATGTACCTTGGAGGGAAAGAAACCCCAAAAGGATTGGCAGTGGCAAATGTGATTTGGTGTGGTATCTGTGAACCACAACCGGAACCAATCGAAATGCCTGAACTTTACTAGGTGGTCGAGGAAATCAGATGAGCAATGTGTTTGATCGTTTGCAAAATAAGTTAGACATCGAGAAACATGATGAGGGTATAAGCCTCATTGAAATCGCGCAATTGCCCCCCAATCTTCGTAAAGTAATGCGCATCATGTTGAGGGAGTTGGAAATTACGAGAAAAAGTCTCATTATCGAAATAGACAAACTACCAAAAGATGACCGGCTAGAGAATGATGAGCTGTTTTATTCTTTGGAAACGCTAACCAAACAAAGCTGGCTGATCAGCCGCGGTGAGGGTGATTCACTCAATTATCAAGTCAACTTACGCCGAAAATCTGGCAGCTCGCTTGCCAAGAGTTTCTGGGCACAGCTAGACGATCGAATAGCTACTCAAAAGATAACCCTACAAAACAGTAACCCTGATAATACATCATGATGGACAGTATTCGTCAATTGAAGCGCAAGAGAGTTTCATTCACATCAATTTGAGTTGCTATTTTGTTTCCAAATAATTTGCTTACGATAAGCTTCTTTATTCACCCAGTTTAGTCCCACACAAAGATTCAATAACACCTATCACGGCTGAATTATCCAATTCCCTCATACCCATTTCCAACATGGCATTAAATAATTGAGTATTTACAGCTGTAGATGGTAATACAACGCCATATTCTTTGGCTGTATCCATAACAATACCAAGGTCCTTCGCTTGCATATAGGCTTTAAACCCTGGGCTACGATTTCCATCGAAAAGGCGATGGGGTTTATTGTCCAATGTCCAACACTGTGCCGCACCGCTGCAGATCGCTTCAATAACTTTCGCTGGGTCAGCACCTGCCTTTTGCGAAAGGATCAGTAATTCACCCATCGCAACCATTTGAGCAGCAACCATGATCTGGTTTGCGGCTTTAGCGATTTGCCCAGCCCCAGAGCCACCTACATGTGTTATCTTCTTCCCGATCACCTTAAGAACAGGATATGCCTTATCCAGCGCTTCTTTTGGACCACCCACCATGATGGTCAATGTGCCTTGCTGCGCGCCAATATCTCCCCCGCTGACTGGTGCGTCTAAACACAATACGCCTCTGGTCAATAATGCTTCAGAGATTTGGCGCGCAGCAGCAGGTTTAATAGTTGAGTTATCAATAAATACTAATCCTGGATGGGTACCCTCTACAATACCGTTAGGCCCTAAGGCTACCTTTAAAACATCAGGCGAATCTGGCAAATTAGTAAATACTATATCAGATTGTTTGGTAACATCCGCCGGTGAGGTCCCTTCCAGCGCGCCCTTGTCTATAAGTTCTTGCATTTTACTCCTTGAGCGATTGTACACAACAACTTGGAATCCAGCTTTGAGAATGTTACAAGCTATTGGCTTACCCATCAAACCCAATCCGATATACCCAACGACTAATTCTTTATCCATAAAATACGCTCCTCACGTAAAAATGCATCATAAGGTTTTTAACGGGATTGCTTCTCTGCCATGATTTACTCCTTCTCTGTATCCACATGGCTTAATTGTCTCCACATATTTTACTCCCCTTCTTTCTAACTAATTCCAATGAACAATTTGATTAATAATAAATGTGGTATTCCGCTCGCAACATGATCAAAAATATAAGCTTTGCAATAATATTGTTTTGCGGTAAAATTTAATACAAGGATGCGGGTGTAGCCAAGTGGTAAGGCAGTAGCTTCCCAAGCTACCATCCGCGGGTTCGAATCCCGTCGCCCGCTTTTGGAATAAATAAAACGGCCTTGATTCTCATCAAGACCGTTTTTGATTACTACTTCGTTTAAATATCTTTTTGATAGACTCTATGATTCTTATAGAACTTAACACCCAAATTCAGCAGGTCTTTGCGCATCTGAATTGCAGTTTCTGCAACCTGTGTAAGTTCTGCATTCACAAATTGCGTATTCTCATGCAGCGCCTTCTCGAGCTCAGCATAAATAATGGCATTCCCACCCAAACCCTGATATTCTGGCAAAATTCCAACGCCATTAAAAGATATCCAATCTGTCTTTTTTATCTCCGAAAACAGTCTGAGGATCTCAAACAAACCTAATTTGCCCTTATTCTTCTGCATTGCGCGGGATACATCCGGGAACGGGAAAACAAACCCGACAACTTCATTGTCCTTTAGGATCACCTTCATTAGGTTCGGGTCAACAATGGTCATAACATTATCCACTACAAAATCAACTTCGCGCTTCGTTAGTGGATAATATTCCCAATTCTTTACAAAGGATTTGTTATAAGCCTGTCCTATTTTCCCAGCCCACTGACGCAAATGGCGCTTATTCTTAAATGTCAAGATCTCAAAAGTACCTCGCTTTTGCGCAATTTCTGACGCTTTCCGCACTTTTTCTGGAAGCCGGAACTTTTCAGGCTGCATATAGCTAGAAACAAAATCAACTACTTTAGTGAAGCCAAGATTTTCTACAAGATCCCGGTAATAAGGATAGTTGTAGTTCATCATATTCATCATCTGGCGATGCTCAAACCCTTCAATTTGAATGCCGTATCCGTCCAAGGGACCAAATCCTTTGGGACCAACGAGCTTATTCATACCGCGCTTTTTAGCCCATTGAATTACTTTCTCAAATAAAGCATTAGCGACTTCTTGGTCGTTTATACACTCAAAGAGATAAAATTCTGCATCTTGAGTATTATGATATTTATTAAAGGGCTTGTTTATTAAAGCAGCAATCCGCCCTACAGCTACTCCATCACGTTCAGCAGTGAAAAAGTCCGCTTCGGAATGTTCATAAAATGGATGTTTCTTTGGATTCATCATCATCCTGACATCCACCAAAAATCTCGGCACCCACTGCGGATGATCTTTGTATAACTCAAATGGAATTTGAACGAACGTGTTAACTTCAGCTTTTGATTTAATATCAACCTGACGAACCTTTATCATGATTACCTTCCTATTATATTTATCTGAATTGTATTTTATTTATATACGCGCAATTGATTATAAAAAAATTAGCATAAAGTATTGCGACCAAAGTCTGACTAATTATAACCTGTACTTAGCCTCAAAGAATATTATTATCCTAAAGCTTACAAGATTATTAACACATAATTTCCAATTTGGATACTTGTCGAAGTGATAAGGCTGCGCTATAATCCTTTTGTTATAGACTGGACAGATTATTTTTTGTGAAAGAGGTAATTGCATTATGATTGATGTAAATGAACTCCGCAAAGGAGTGACTTTTGAAATTGATGGAAATCTTTACAAGGTTTTAGAATATGCGCACAATAAACCTGGACGTGGTTCAGCAAGGATTCGTATCAAAGCGCGTAACCTTCGTAAAGGCACAACACTCGACATGACTTTTATTTCAAGCGATCGTGTTCAAGATATTCGCTTGGATTATCACAATGTTCAATATCTTTATCACGATGACAATTTTTATTATTTTATGGACCTGGACACATTTGAGCAGCCTGGAATACCTACAGCTCTCATCGGTGATACTGCCGCCTACCTAAAAGAAAACATGGAAGTAAAACTAACTTTCTTTGGTGAAGAAGCACTAGATATCGAACTGCCCACCAGTGTTGATTTGAAGATCGAGGCAGCTGATCCATCCGCCAGAGGTAACACTGCGACAGGTGTTACAAAACAAGTTATTACTAATACAGGCTTAAAAGTTCAAGTACCTTCTTTTGTTAATGTGGGCGATATGATTAGGGTTGATACCCGAACCGGCGCTTATGTAACACGCGTATGATACCCCAGACGCCCTCGAAAACAGCATTATCCTTTTGCGGGGATAATTATTGTTGTTACGGTTAACAACAAGATGAAAACTCCTTACGGAAAAGAATGCCCTTATTTTTATGGCGACTATCATCGTGGCAAAAATATTGAAGCTTGTCGACTGTTGCATAAACCAAACCAACCGAATAAGTGGAAAGTGCAGTATTGCAGCGATTGCCCCGTGCCTGCTATTGTCATGGCGAATGCATGCCCCAACATGATTTTAAGCGGTGAAGTAACTTCAACAATCTTTGGTATAAAAAAGAAAGTCACAGTAACTGCTTACTGTACCAAAATACACCAAGAAGTAAAGCAACCAAAAATTGGCTGTGGCCATTGTCACCCATTCCCAGATCATTTTGACCTTAAATGATCAAGTTCCCTTCCCATGTTCAAATTTATTAAATATTTATAAGATACTCCCTTTTACTACACATTGGCTATTTATCAAAACATTTAGTTGGTATAATGTAATTATTGAAGTTGTAAGATTCTGTCAGAATTACCTCGGAGGTATTAGTGAAATCACGTAATCAATCTTATATCATTTACGTGTTGCTTTTTATTGCGATAATCACAATGGTATATTTTAATTTCATGCAGCAAAGCAGTGAAACAAACGTTATCCCTTTTAACCAAGTTGCTGCAGATATCAAAAAGAATCTTGTGGTAAAGATTATTGAAGATGAAAGTCTTCTGACAATTACGTATGCAGACGGCTCCCTAAAAGAATCATCAATCGATCCAAAAGCGACCTTAATAGAAGAACTGGTTCTTCTTGGCGTTTCTCCCGATGATCTCACAGATGATAATCTTCATTTGGAAGTCAAATTACCTAGTGCTTGGTTGGGACTACTTTCTGCAGCTAGTTACCTGTTGCCATTTATCCTTATGATTGGAGCTTTCTGGTTCATTTTCCGCCAGGCGCAGGGCAGTAACAGTGCTGCTATGTCCTTTGGCAAATCAAAAGCTCGAATGCTCACTGGTGAACATCCGACAGTCACATTTGATGATATTGCCGGTGTCGACGAATCCAAAGAAGAACTGCTAGAGATTGTGGAATTCCTAAAAGAACCCCAAAAATTCACTGCTCTAGGCGCACGCATCCCTAAAGGGGTGCTTCTCGTTGGTTCGCCAGGCACTGGGAAAACCCTCATGGCCAAGGCCGTCTCTGGTGAAGCTGGCGTTCCATTTTTTTCTATTTCCGGATCCGAATTTGTGGAAATGTTCGTTGGTGTTGGTGCAAGCCGTGTTCGTGATCTTTTTGAGCAGGCAAAACGCCATTCCCCAAGTATTGTGTTTGTTGATGAAATTGATGCTGTCGGTCGTCAGCGTGGTGCAGGATTAGGCGGCAGTCACGATGAGCGCGAGCAAACACTAAATCAACTCTTAGTTGAGATGGATGGATTCGATACTGACACTAATGTGATTATCATAGCTGCTACTAACCGACCTGATATCCTTGACCCAGCCTTATTAAGGCCTGGTCGTTTTGATCGACGTGTTATGCTGGATCATCCAGACATACGTGGCCGTGAAGAAATCCTTAAAGTTCACGTCAAAGGCAAACCAATTTCCCCTGACGTTGACCTGAAAGAAATCGCACGCTCAACCCCGGGGTTTGTAGGTGCAGATATCGAAAACCTAGTTAATGAGGCTGCAATATTAGCTGCCAGGCGTAATAAAAACATAATTGAGCAACCAGAATTTGAAGAATCAATTGAACGCGTGGTTGCTGGCCCCGAAAGAAAGAGCCGCTTGATCAGTGATGACGAAAAACGGATTATAGCTTACCATGAGGCTGGCCATGCCATAGTTATCACTGCGCTTCCGGAAGCTGATCCTGTCCAAAAAGTCTCGATCATCTCCCGCGGTATGGCGGGTGGTTACACACTTGCACTTCCGCTTGAAGATCGCTTCCTTGATTCTAGGCGTAAGATTACGGCCACTATGATTGGTCTTCTGGGCGGGCGCGCAGCAGAAGAAATCATGTTTAATGATATTACTTCTGGCGCATCGAACGACATTGAAAGTGTCACCAGGTTAGCACGTAAAATGGTTACAAGATTGGGCATGAGTGACAAACTAGGCCCAATGGTGTATGGGAAAAAAGAAGAATTAGTCTTCTTGGGACGAGAGATCTCTGAACGGCGTGATTATTCTGAAGCGGTTGCTCAGAAAATTGACATTGAAGTCCAAAAGATAATTACAGAAGCTTATAAGAATGCTAAAGATATAGTGATCCAATATAAAGATAAATTAGTGGAAATTGCTGAAAAGCTACTTGAAACTGAAACGCTTACTAAGGATCAGTTCGAAGCAATATTCCCGCCTCCGGTCACTAAGACGAGTGGCACGCCAAAAATGGCAATTGGATAAGAGAACTACCGAGAAGGATTGAGATCTCTCAGTCCTTCTTGTTTTTAACCTGTCTTCGCATATGTTCTGTTACAAGGATTCGCCTAAGTACCTTTCCAACACCTGATCGCGGGAGAACGTCTACGAACTCAACCATCGTTGGTGCCTTATAGCGCGTTAGATATTGCTTGCACCAGGAGATGATTTCCAATCCTGTAGCAGTTTTGCCATTCTTTATAACAACCCATGCCTTTACCAATTCGCCCTTGTTTTGATCAAATACCCCTGCTACCGCAGCATCCTGAACCTTAGGATTTTCTAGGATTACTTTTTCAACCTCATTAGGCCATACTTGGAATCCGCTAACTTTTATCGCATCTTTCTTTCGATCGACCAGATAAAAATATCCCTCAGCATCCATTCTGCAAATATCGCCTGTAAATAACCAACCATCGCGCAGAACCAATTCAGTTTCGGCTGGTTGGAGGTAATACCCCTGCATTACTTGGGGACCACGCACGATGAGCTCGCCAATCCCACCTTTCGGAACGTCATGCACACCGGTTTCAATATCCACAATTCGGCATTCAACATCAGGTAAGGGCAACCCAATTGATCCTATTCGGTTTTCACCAAGTATAGGATTACAATGTGTCGCTGTTGGTGCTTCGGAAAGGCCATAACCCTCTACTAAATGCCCTCCTGTGAACCGCTCAAATTCAGTTTTTGTATGTTCAGGTAATGTCGCTGAACCTGAAATGCAAGCTTTTATCGAGCTCAAGTCATACCGACCTTCTTGAACCGCTGGCAAGCGATTAATTGCGCTATATAAATTCGGTACACCAGGAAAGATTGTGGCTCGGTGTTGTTCGATTTGAGATAATAAATTGTCTAAATTCCTCGGATCAGGAATCAAGATCATCCCTGCACCTAATAGAACGGCCAAATTCATCCCCAAAACCATTCCATAAACATGGTATAGAGGGATAGCAATCAATACATTTTCATTCCCCTCTTCTGTATTGACCAACCATTTTCTGAACTGGATTGCGTTAGCGACAAGATTTCGGTGTGTACCAATAGCACATTTAGGTAAGCCAGTCGTCCCACCTGAATACTGGAAGATTGCAGCATCGTCAGGGCTTATAATGACTTTTCGTACCTGTGTACTGTGTTCACTTTTGAAAATTGTTTTAGCATAGATATCACTTTCACGAAGCTTCTCTATTGCATTTCCCACAACGATCAATCCATCAAGCGATGTCTGCTCTATGTCGCCAACAACAGATGGATATTTTCTTTGCTCCAGAAACAACCTTTTCACATCAACTTCATTAATTTGTTGAATAAGCTCATTATGATGATTAGAGGGATTAAGTGCCAAGACAATCCCACCAGCCTTTAATATGCCATAATAGGCGATAATAAAATCTGGTATATTTGGCAACAAGATACCTATTCTCTCACCTTTTTGAACACCTGAATTCAACAGATAATTTGCAATCTTGTCTGATAAAAAAGATATTCTTGAATATGTCAACTTACTGGCACCATAAATCGTACAGGTTTTGTTTGGAAAGACCCTTGCTGTATCTTCAAAAAGATCCACAATTGTTTTTTCGGGATAATCAATATGGTGAGGAACACCAATATCATAATGCGCCAACCATGGCTGCTTACCTGGCATGTATTCGGCTCCTAATATAAAGTTCCATTTGATCAATCATTTGATCATTAGCGTTGAACCACTTTATCCTTGGATCTGTTAATTTGAACCAGTTAGATTGCCTGCGGACAAAGATGCGTGTTTTTCGCTTGATGAGTCTGATAGCTTCCTCTAATGTTATTTCGCCTTTGATAAATTCAGCAATCTCCACATACCCAATTGCAGAAATACATTCGATCTGTTTCTCATAACCTCTATCTATTAATCCTTTTACTTCTTCAATAAAACCATCCGCGATCATCTTTTCGATTCTTTCATCAACACGAGCATATAGTTCTTCTCTTGGTCGATTTATGCCAAGCATGATAATGTTGTAGGGAGATTTTTTCTTAGTTCTTTGCTCAGAAAACTTGCGTCCTGTCTTTAAGATGACCTCTAAAGCGCGTATAGTTCTTCTGATGTTTCGATAATCTATTGTTTCAGCTGCTGTTTGGTCCACCACTGAAAGTCGTTTGTGCAAACCCGCCTTACCGATATCATCGCCCCATTTTTCAAGCGCGCTGCGCAGGTTCGAATCAGGCTTCTGTGCAGGAATTATCCATTCCTCAATGATTGCGCGAACATATTGACCGGTACCACCAACCATAATTGGTAATTTGCCAAGCTGTGATATTTCAGGTATTAACCGTTTTACATGTTTCTGAAACGCTGCAAGGCTCCAAATATGGTCAAGGTCCGTAACATCTATTAAATGATGTGTGACTTTATGCATTTGTTCTTGGGTAGGTTTCGCCGTTCCGATATCCAAGCCCCTATAAAACAGTCTTGAATCAGCTGATATAATCTCTCCATTCAATCTTCTAGCCAATTCAATTGAAACTGTAGTTTTTCCCACTGCAGTTGGACCTACGATCACTATGAGATTTTCTTTTATATCAAGTTTCTTCATCCGTTTATCGCATTTTGGAAATGTGTAATTTTTGGGGATTTGGACAAATAAGCCCCTTCAATAGTAATAATATCAATCTGCCAAGCGTCTTCGCATTCAGGATGTTCTTGCAGATAAAGTAAGGCCGTATTAATCAAGTTTTCAGTTTTCTTTTTAGTTATAGCTTCCTCCGGTTTTCCAAAAGCTTCAGTT
>JAUXFJ010000035.1 GCA_030620065.1 Anaerolineaceae bacterium | reverse complement strand
GTCGATGGTTTTATTATTGTTCGTACCAGATGTAAGGACACTCGGATTGATTATCTTTTAGACAGGGAGGTCCCTTTCACGGTTTTTGGCCGCACAGACGAGCCTGTGAACTTTCCTCTGGTAGATGAGGATGGTGATTATGGGATGCGTTTAATTGCAGAGCATCTTGTTCGAAATGGACATACTCGCATCGCGTGCATTGCTCCAGATCCTGAATTGGCATTTTCGACTCAACGATTGAATGGTCTGCGAACCGGCCTGGCGCAATTTGGGGTTACATTAAGTGATGAATATATCAGAATTGGTGACCTTACACATGCCAGTGGATATGAACACGGTAGTGCTCTGCTGGACTTGCCTGTTCCGCCCACCGCGATTGTGGCAGGTAATGATTTAATGGCTTTTGGTGCCATGAGTGCTGTACAGGAGCGGGGTCTTGTTGTTGGAAGAGATATTGCAATTACAGGTTTCGACGATACTCCCATGGCAGAACATTCCCATCCGCCACTGACAACAGTAAATCAACCCGTTTACATAATTGGGGGAATGGTTTGCGAGATGCTCATAAAACTTATAAGAAATGAATTTATAGAGGATAAGCAAATCATATTAAAACCTTCACTTGTCATCCGACAATCTTGTGGATGCTTACCGGAGAAAAGGCAAAAAATCAGTTAAGGAGGTGCTATTGAAATTTAACAAATCCAGTAAAAAAGTTATGAAATCGAATTCCAACAAACTAATATGAAAAGGAGATAGAAAAATGAAAAAGTTTTCGAAGTTGATGCTTCTCGTCCTTCTGACGACATTAATACTTTCTGCTTGCCAACCTGCGCAGCCGGAAGTAATTACTGAGATTGTCGAAGTTGAGGTACCTGGAGAAGAAGTCATCGTAGAAGTCCCCGCAGAAGCGATAGATAAAACTGTCATCGAATTCTGGACCACAGACAATGAGGAAGATCGCGTCGCTGTCTACGAAGCAATTGCAGAAGCCTTCATGGTGGAACAACCTGAAATCGATCTGCGTATCGTTGCTATTGAAGAATCTGGTGTCGCCCAGCGTATTGCTACAGCCAAGGCGGCTAACCGCTTACCCGATATTGTCCGTATGGGTATTGAGCGTGTCTCGGTGTTTGCTGCTGATGGCATCCTGGACATGGACGCTGCAGTTGCTACCATCCAGAGCATTGGTGAGGATGATTTCCGCGCTGGCCCACTGGCAATGGTTATTGACCCCGTTACTGGTAAATACGCTGCTGTTCCCTACGATGGCTGGGTTCAGGCTATCTGGTACCGAAGTGATATATTCACTAATGCCGGTTTGAATGCCCCCTTAACCTGGGATGACATCAATGCTGCTTGTGATGCTCTTCCTGGTACGGACGATTTGCTTTATGCCCTTACCTTGGGAACCGATCCTGGAGAAAATTACCCGCACCAGGTCTTTGAGCAGGTTGCTATGTCTAATGATGCCTGGCCCTTTGATGCAGATGGTAACGTTACCATGAACACTCCTGAGATGATTGAGGCACTGCGTTTCTATGCAGATCTACAGCGCTGTGCTATGCCCGGTCCGCAATACTGGCGGGGTGCTCGTGAGTCTTATGAACTTGGTCAGTCCGGCATGCTGTTCTATAGCACCTATATCATGGATGACCTAGTTGATGGTTCTGGAATGGAAAGCGGGGATAAGGTTGAGCTCGTCACAGACGATCTGGCAGCCCTCACTGGCTTCGCTCCGATGATGGAAGGACCAAATGGCTCCGCTTCCTATGGTCAGTTAGTGACCCTGGGTATTCTTGATGGAGCAGATCCTATGGCCCAAGAAGTTGTCAAATTCTTCATGACTGGCCAAAATTACATAGATGTACTGGCGACGGCTCCCCTTGGCAAAGTACCAGTACTGGAAAGTGCTGTTGCTGAATGGGGAACCCTCAGTGATTACTTTGCTTCCTACTCTGAAGAAACTCTCAGCCAAATTGCCAATGGTTTTGAGACCATGCAGCGCTGGCTCTTCCGCCCCGACTATGGCGTTGTTCAACGTGCTGTAGTTGGTGATATCGAAAGCCGTTTGCTGATCCCGATAGCTATCAGCAATATAGCTCTTGAAGGAATAATGACTCCCGAGACAGCTGCAGAATGGTTACAAGAACAAGTTGAGTTGCTATACGCTGAACGTCAGTAGAACATAAGCTCTTCCGGGGTGTAGCTGCTAGCAGCTACACCCCGGTTAGTTTTAACAACTATACAATAAGGGGAAGGGAGATATTATGTCTTTATTGACTAAACAAAGATGGAACTCCTCGCGGGCGCGCGAGGCTCGGCTGGCCTGGTCATTGATCTCTCCAACAGCCCTGATTGTGTTCGGATTAATTATCTTTCCAGCTATTTTCAGCATTTGGGTTAGCTTTCACGACGTAGGGCTTAATAACCTTAACGATGTTTTTAACGCTCCATTTGTTGGATTTGAAAACTACGTCAAGGTGTTCAATGATTTTGCATTCAAATTCCAGTTTGGTCAAAGCTGGGGCGCCGCAGTCACCAGTGTAGTCTACTCTTTAGCTTCCACAACCCTGACAATCATCGTTGGACTGATTGCATCATTGTTGCTGAATCGCCCATTCCGCGGACGTGGATTGGCACGGGCAATCTTCTTGTTCCCTTATGTTGCTCCCATTGTGAGCATTGCTTTTGTCTGGAAATGGATTTTGGATCCTCGCCCTTCGGGAGTACTCAATGATATTCTCTTGCGTCTGGGTCTCATCGATGCACCTCAAGCATATCTTGCCACTCGCGGTTTAGCCCTGGTACTGGTGATTTTGATACAAGCCTGGCGTTACTTCCCGTTTGCAATGCTAATGATCCTCGCCAGGTTACAAGCCATAGATAATACACTATACGAGGCTGCTGAGGTCGATGGAGCCAATGCTATTCAGAAATTCATCCATATTACGCTTGCTGAATTACGTTATGTGCTTGGGGCGATTTTTCTGTTACGGCTGATGTGGACATTCAACAAATTTGATGATATATACCTGCTCACAGGCGGCGGTTTTGGCACGAGAGTGCTTCCGGTATTGACGTATCAATTCAGCTTCCAAATGTTTGACTTTGGACGCGGTGCCGCTACAGCTATGATCTTACTTACGATATTGATGGCCTTTATGGTCGTTTATATTGCTTTAGTGATGAGAAAAGTCGAGGAATAGATATGAGCACCGAACGAAAAAACTTTATCGGGCACCTGGCAGGCTGGATCACATGGCCCCGCTTCATCTTTGCTGCCATACTGATCTTTTTTCTGACCAGTATCCTGTTTCCATTTTACTGGATGGTAAGCTCATCCTTTAAAACCAAGGCTGAAATTGGCGGACGAGAACCTGTTTACATCCCCAGTGCAATTCGTCTGGACGCGTACGACGAATTGTTCAATCCTGATAATCCCAGCTACCAGAAATTTGCATATAATATCATTAACACCCTGAAAATTTCTATTCCCACTTCGATTATTGCGGTAATTTTAGCCATCTTTGGCTCCTATGCTATCGCTCGCTTACGATTCAAGGGGAAAAATGCTCTCCTCAACGGCATATTGTTGGTCTATCTTTTCCCTGGGGTATTACTCATCATTCCACTTTTTGCCATGTTAGCGCAAATCGGTGACCGGCTTGGGTTTGATGTTCAGGACAACCTGGGCGTATTGGTATTCACCTATCTGGCTCAAACAATACCGGTCGCGCTCTATATGTTGACCAACTACTTTCGCACAATTCCTGATGAAATTGAGCAAGCAGCAATGATAGATGGATGCAGTCGCCTGGAGGTCATCTGGCGAGTTACCATACCACTGTCTATCCCTGCTCTGGTGTCTGTCAGTATATACACTTTCATGATCGCCTGGAATGAATTTCTATATGCATTAGTATTTTTGAACGACCACACGATGTTCACCATGCCGATCAAGATCAACACAATCTTCAATGATCCCACCCCGCGGCCACATGTAGTTATGGCTGCATCTACTATCATGACTATACCGATTGTCTTACTTTTCCTGGCATTGGAACGTTACCTGACAGAAGGATTAACCGCTGGAGGTGTAAAAGGATAACCAACGGACAGGTCCAAACGGTAGTAAATAATTAAGGGGCAGGCAGTTTATTGGCAAATTATAGACAGCTGTATTTGGCCCTAAGTGGGTCTCATTGACTCCCAAAACGTTTTGGGATATAATAAAAATGTCCCGAAGTATTTTGGGCTTCTAGCACACAAGGTTCGCTAGTCAAGGAATAACTCTCATTGTCAATTACTCTTAAAGATATTGCAGAAAAAATGGGGCGTTCAATAACGACCGTTTCGCGCGCCTTGCATGATTTGATGGCGCTTGGTGCTATGAGTGCGGCTCAAGATCGCGGCCTTGTTGTGGGAAAAGATATTTCCATCACTGGTTTCGACAATATTCCGATGGCTGAACATTCCTATCCTTCACTGATAACATTACACCAACCCCTTTATCAGATTGGCGGGATGGTGTGTGAAATGCTGATTCATCTGATTCGAGGAGAAGGATTAGAGAGAAAACAGATTCTTCTTGAACCGGAATTAATTGTGCGGCAATCCAGCGGGTTGCTGACAACATAAACAGGAGGTGATGCCCTAGCGCCGATACTGATCAGATTTATCACTATGTAAAACGTTTTTTTCATTAGACAAGTTCAAATTTGAAAGGATAGAGAATCATGAAAAAGAAGTTCACTGTTTTATTTGTTGTTCTGGTAGTTGCCAGTATGCTTTTGGCAGCCTGCCAGCAAGAGGTAGTTGAGGAAGCTCCTACTACGTTAGTCTTCTCATCTCGCCTCTTTAGCCCTCCGGCGGAGCAAGAATTCTTCATCAATGAGATCGCCAAGCCATTTGAAGTGGAAAATAATGTCGTTATCAACTTCCAGATCATTGATGACCAGACTCTTCTTGATCGCGCCGATGTGCAGCAAAACACCGATCACGTCACCACCGACATCGTTGTTGCCCACAATAGCCGTATGGCTGAGTGGATTGAGAATGGCTGGATCGAGGATTTGACTGATATTGTTGCGGGTTGGAAAGATCGCACCTTTAGCGAGGCTTTTGTCGAGAATACGAACAAAGATGGCAAACAATACTTCCTGCCTGTTGGCGCAGATGTTTATCTGTTGCTCGCTAACAATAAGGCATTGCCCTATCTTCCCGATGGCGTTGATCTTGACACCATTACCTGGGAACAGTATGCTGCTTGGGCCGTAGCTGTCGCTGAAGGTGAAGGCGAAGGCAAGGTTTGTATCACCGGCATCCCCGCCAAATCCTGGGTCTATATGTTCGGCGGTACAGCCTTATCCTATGGAGCTGGCTTCCCGGATGCAAACTCGGCTGGTGCTTTGGATGCTTGGCGAGTTTGGGAATCCATCGGCAAGGCAGAAGGTTTTGTGCCGACCGTCCTGAACATTGATAGCTGTGTTGATCCGATGATGCGCGAAGAATCCTGGCTGACTGTATTCCATAACGCCCGTGCCGGACAGGTATATGCCTCTAACGAGACTCAATTCACGTTGGCTCCAGCCCCCACTGGCCCAGTTGGTACCGGCTCCATTGCAGGTGTGAGCGGTTATGCCATTATGAAGGGTTCTGCCAATTATGATTTGGCTGTCAAATTCCTTGAATACCTGACCCGCCCTGACATCCAGGTGAAACTCGCCAAAGGCACCGGTGGATTTATCCCGCCCGTGAAAGAAGCGATGGACTTTTTGGGTGATGAGGCCATTGATGAGGTCATCAACAAAGCCGTTCTCGTGCTTGAAAATGGCGTCGTCTCCGGTGTTCCTGCTGGCAACTATCAGGACTGGGGCGCTGTAAAAGCCTGCTTCGATGATGTTTTTGCAGACACTATTCTGACAGGCGCTGACATAACGCAAGCGCGTCTTGATGAAGCCCAAGCCTGTATTGATGCCTTGCTCAAATAGTCATCTGATAGGCATTTAGTAAGTAGTACGAACAACAGAGCCGAGAGGGGAGTACGATCCACCTCTCGGCTTTTCTTCTGTCCTTCATCTGAAAGGGGTTTCATATGGTTGCCACAAGATCAAAATCTCTCCGAAAAATGTGGGGACAAGCCACCCCATATCTCCTTATCCTCCCTGTTGTGATTTACTACGCGATTTTTTGGGTGCGGCCTGTTATCGCCGTGATTATTGGGAGTTTCACCGATGCAAGCGGGGTTTTCACGCTTCAAAACTTCGTAATGGTATTTAGCGATGAAAATTTCTGGCCTGCGTTAAACAATACAGCAATAATTGTTCTCTTTTCCGTCACCATTGAGTTTATTGGAGCCCTCTTTCTTGCGCTGCTTATCAATCGCAAGTTCTTTGGCTCAGGCATTTTTCTCTTTCTGACGCTCATCCCGATGGCGCTCCCTGCCGTAGCGACCGGGGCGATGTGGATCACCGGTCTCACTGCTCATGGCTGGATCAACAGTCTGCTATACTATCTGGGTGTCCTCGCCGAAGGAGAAAAAATCTATTGGCTGGGTGGGATAGAGCCGAACCCGACCAAACTTCTCGCGCTCGTCATCATTATTGATGCCTGGCAGGTGATCCCCTCGATGATGATCATCCTCCTGGCAGGACTGCAAAACCTCCCCAAGGCAGCCAAAGAAGCGGGGTATGTTTTTGGCGGAAACTTTATGACTGTTTTACGCAAGATCACCATGCCTATGCTGCGACCAACGATCCAGACAGCGGTTATTCTGCGGCTGATCTCTGCAATTCAAATCTGGTTGATCATTGTACTATTGCTAGGATTTGGACGGATACCTGTTCTTGTAGAGCGCATCGTTTACTACCATGAAGAAGTGCCGGGGCTGAATATTAGCTATCAAATGGCCGCCGGTTACACCATTGTCGTTTCTACGATTGTGTCTCTCACTGCGTTGGTGTATTTGCGTGTATCAGGAGCTTTCAAAAAAGAGGAGACCGCATGAACCGCAAGGTAAATAAAAAAATCATCAAAGCGGCTAAGGATACTGTTTTCTATCTTTTCCTGACCACCCTGATTGCTGGGATGTTGCTGCCGGTCTATTTCATCGTTTCCCTGTCATTTTTGTCTACGCGCGAAGCCTATCGCTATCCCCTTCCGCTTGTTCCAGCGCTGAAAACAGACTTTGAACTTACCTATGGGGAGAATGGCTATATACTAAGTGTCTGGGATCGGACTGACAAGGAATACCAAACCGTTCTCGACACCAATGAAGTAGAGAAAATGGAAGTATATATCAAGGCGCGATTGGGAACAAAAATCACGCAGGAAGAGATTCGAGCCGAGATCGCACGTCTTGAAAACTCTGGTCAGGAGAGCATCTTCTTCACCAAACCCAGAAGTTTGCTCTACAACTATGACACCTTCTTCAAAGTGACCCGTGACGCCGTCCCCGCCCTCATCCGTAGCATCGAAATTGCCGCGCTCACTATCCTGATCTCCCTCTCCATTGGCGGCTTGGCGGGATACGCCTTCGCCCGCTACATTTTCAAGGGTAAAGACGCTCTCAGGTTCAGCGTGTTGTTCGTGCGCATGTTCCCCGGTGTCGCGATTGCCTTACCGATGGTCTTTATCCTCGCTAAAGCCAATCTCTACGACGAACCATTGGGACTATCGCTGATCTACTCTGTTGGAGCGATTGGGCTGACTATCTGGATTACTGCCAGCATCTTCATGGGGATTCCCAAATCGCTGGAAGAAGCCGCCCAGGTTTTTGGTGGGAGCAAACTCCAGGCTTTCATGCGGGTCACGCTGCCGCTGGCGCTTCCAGGGTTGGCCGCTTCCGCTATGTACACCTTTCTCGGCGCGTGGAATGAAACTGTTGCAGCTATCATCCTCACGCAATTCAAGCCGACTTTTTCCGTTGTCGTCTATCAAACTCTGTTGGGTGCACAGGGAAACGTTAACCTCGCCGCCGCTGGCGGAATAGCGATGGCGCTTCCTGCCCTCATCTTTACTTTCTTTCTCCGCCGATACATCAACCAGATGTGGGGCGGAGTGACCGTATAAAGGAAAAAACAATGGCAACTCTTGAAATTATCAATGTCACCAAACGATTTGGCAGAAAAGTCATTGCTGCTGACAATGTTAGCCTTGAGGTCCACGATAAAGAATTCCTCGTTTTATTAGGCCCCTCTGGTTGCGGCAAAACAACTACCTTGCGGATGGTTGCTGGTTTGGAAGAAGTGACGGACGGCAATATTCTGATCGATGGCGTGGATGTGACCGACCTGCCCCCGCGTAAACGTAATATCAGCATGGTCTTCCAAAACTACGCCATTTGGCCGCACATGACTGTTTATGAAAACATCTCATACGCTTTGAAACTCAAGCGTATGGAAAAAAGTGAAATTGACCGCATTGTCCATGAAGTAGCGGACATGACCAAAATCGGAGAACTTTTGGAGCGTATT
The DNA here is from genome assembly GCA_030620065.1 of Anaerolineaceae bacterium. Classification (GTDB taxonomy): domain Bacteria; phylum Chloroflexota; class Anaerolineae; order Anaerolineales; family Anaerolineaceae; genus JAUXFJ01. Next base: position 1,668 of record JAUXFJ010000035.1, on the reverse strand, counting down.
CCCGCCCAACTCTCTGGTGGGCAACAGCAGCGTGTTGCTGTCGCGCGTGCTATCGCTGTTTCACCTAAAGTCTTCCTCATGGACGAACCCCTCTCCAACCTCGATGCGAAATTGCGTGTCTCTATGCGTACCGAGCTAAAAGCCATCCACGATAGCGCAAAAGCAACTACTGTCTTCGTTACCCACGACCAATCTGAAGCGATGAGCATTGCAGATCGAATCGTCATCATGCGTCATGGAAAAATTACCCAAACCGGTACGCCAGAAGAGGTATACGATAAAGGAGCCAACCTTTTCGTCGCCGACTTTATCGGCACACCACCGACCAACTTCTTTGATGTTGAGCTACAAAGAAATGGCAAAGGGCTCCATCTCGTCAATTCCTATTTTGACCTGCGGCTATTACCTGAGAATGAAGCTCGTCTTAAAGGTTACAACAAAGATCAGCTTACGCTGGGAGTGCGCCCTGAAAATATCATACTGGTCAAAAAATCTAAATCCATTCTTGATACAACGGCGCTTGTCGTCGAACCGCAGGGATCGCATCAGGTCATCGCCTTTAGACTGGGCGAGAAAATCATCAAAATAGTCGCTCCCGCTCTACCCAAAATGGAGATGGGCGAAACCATTCATCTGGATTTCCAACAAGAATCGCTGCGCTTCTTCGATCCCGAGAGCACACTCGCTATCGGTGATTAAACCAAAGACCCGGGCATAACAACTGGGATCTAAGTCAAAACTATGCGTCACGAAATTCGCTGGACATCGCAAAAAATCCATCAGCGGCTATCGTTGGTGGAAGGTCTCGTCTACCGCCAACGCCAGCCTATTTCCGCCTTTCGCTATAAAGAATTGGATAGTCCCTTAGATATCCCGCCAATTCATGTGGACGTGGATGACCGATCTTGGGAGCTTATTCTCCCCAACGAATATTGGGGACTCCCGCGCATCAACTTTACCTTACGTACACGCTTTAAGGTCCCGAGTGAATGGACTGCTACCGCTCCTGTCGCCTTATATTTACCCCTTGGCATCTCCGGTGACTTCTCCCATCCCGAAGCATTGGCCTATATCGATGGCGAGCCCTACGCGTCAGCAGACCGACACCATCAAGAGATCATCCTGCCTGAAAAATGGCGTGATGGAGAGATGCATACTCTTGCCCTTCATGGTTGGACAGGCATTGGCGGCTCCACGATTGGAGACGAGACTAAAAAGCTCCAGATGAAACCCTGCGCCATTGTCCAGATAGACCAGCCAACGCGTGATTTCATTGCCCTGGCGCGCGTCGCGCTGGGCATCGCCGACCATCTTGACGAAAACAACCCTGCCCGGCATCATCTTTACACCGCGCTGGATGAAGCCTTCAAAATCCTCGATCTACGCATCCCCATCGGGGATTCTTTTTACGGTAGTATTCCACCAGCCCATCAAATTTTGAAAGAGGGCATCGATCACGCTGGACCTCCTCTCAATGTAGATATCACTGCCGTCGGGCACGCCCACATCGACGTGGCCTGGCTCTGGACATTAGCTCAAACCCGCCGTAAAGCGGAGCGCACCTTCCATAACGTGATCCGCCTGATGGATGAATTTCCTGAATTTCACTTTGTACAGCGCCAGCCCCAACTTTACGAAGTCATCCGTGAAGATCATCCCCAACTTTTT
>JAUXFJ010000038.1 GCA_030620065.1 Anaerolineaceae bacterium | reverse complement strand
GATATATAATCAGTATATCCAACCAAATGGAGCCGTTTATGCCTTCTAAATCTAAAGATTCTAAAAAAAATAATGTTGACGCCAAACAAGCCGTGCTCGAAAAAGCGCTGGAAGAAATCACCAAGCGGTTCGGGGATGGCGCTATCATTCGTTTGGGAGAAGCACGACACCTTGAGGTTGCTGCCATCTCCACCGGATCGCTTTCCCTTGATATCGCATTGGGTGTCGGAGGTATTCCCCGCGCGCGTGTGGCGGAGGTCTTCGGACCAGAAGCATCCGGGAAAACAACTCTGGTCCTCCACATGGCTGCGGAAGCGCAGAAAGCAGGCGGCACAGTGGCGTTTATTGACATGGAACATGCGTTAGACCCCTCCTATGCCGCTATGCTTGGTGTAGATATAGATAATCTGCTAATCTCTCAACCGGATACTGGCGAGCAGGCATTGGAGATCCTGCAAACCCTTGTTCGGTCCGGCGCACTCGACCTGGTTATAATAGATTCTGTCGCCGCGCTGGTCCCCCGCTCTGAGATTGAAGGTGACATGGGAGACGCAACCATGGGCATGCAGGCCCGCCTAATGTCACAAGCGCTGCGAAAATTATCCGGTGCGATCAGCCAAACCCGCACAGCTGTCGTCTTCACTAACCAATTACGCCAAAAAATTGGTGTATATTTCGGCAACCCAGAAACAACGCCAGGCGGTCTGGCTTTAAAATTTTACTCATCAGTACGCTTGGATATTCGCCGCATCCAATCTATTAAGTCAGGTTCAGAAATCACCGGAAACCATGTCCGTGTGCGAGTTGTTAAAAATAAAGTCGCCGCACCTTTCCGCACTGCTGAGTTTGACATCATGTACAACGAGGGTATATCCAAAACCGGTGAAATCCTGGATCTTGGCGCATCCCTGGACATAATCACAAAACGAGGTGCCTTTTATTCATACGGTGACATTCGTCTTGGGCAGGGTCGTGAGAACGCGAAGGTATTTCTAAAACAGAACCCGGAATTAAGTGATGAGATCGAAACAGCCGTCCGCGAACAAGTGCTGGGCGCAAAAATACCAGCGGATGATACTGTTGAACCACCAGCAGACCCTAAAGAAAACGAGTAGTTTTCTCTTTATTTATTAAGAACGCTGTTTTTTACAGCGTTCTTTTTTTGTGCTTATTTTATTTCCTGCAGATAATACACATCACTGATCGCAGATGCTTCCGCCGCCCATCCCTCTATTCCATTTTCAGTTCGCACACCCCACCATAAGTTTGCACCGCCTAAAAATCGTGTGCATACAGGAAAATTCACAACCTCAAGGTGTGTACCTTTTGGCAGAGACAGCATGTAATTTGCAGATTCAGCATCCGGTGAAGACCGCAGTGGGATCAGGGCATTCACCACTTTTATATGTGTACCTACTGAAGTCAATCGTGCAGGTTTAGCGCCCTCACATGCTGGAATATCCCCAGATCGTGAATCATCTTGCGCTTCCATGATCTTCTCAGGTGCCATATTCCATTCCAGAACATCGGAATTGAAGGAATACAGCACACTGCCGCCTCCATCAAAGATGTGCCATACATTTGATTCATCCGAAGTGAGTTCAAAATCATCAGGCAGTACATCCAATATATCCTCTGGAATTAGCGGCACCCATGTTTTTTTATCTTCACTTAGGAGATAACGCATAATACCGCCAGTATCTAATAGCCCCATATTTGCTTCATTTAACTTCAAGGAATCATCCGATTTAGGAAGCGGAGGGATCTGGACAGTGCTGCTTTCTCCTTCACAATTATTCTCTGCTAATTGCTGTATATCCGCATCACCCGCCATCTCACTGGACATAAGTGTTGCAGGTTCTTCGCAAACAAGAATGATTAGTGCTATTAAAAGAACAATCAACACAACCAATTTATACTGGTCAACTTTAATCAACGCATTCTTCATAACAGCACCTTAATTACCCTTCTTCTTTGCCTTCTTTCTTGCCTGTTTTACGAATGCCTTTTCATCTGACAGATTTTGAGTTTTACCAATGATCTTTTCAATCTCTGACTGCGTTAATTCTGAAAGACGTTTGAATGTGAATATTCCCGCATTGTTCAACCGTCTTTCAATGATCTTTCCTACACCTTTGATATCTTTCAGGTCGTCCTTCTTATCTTCTAACTGACCAACAACAGCATTAAATCTTTTTCTCCAGTAACACCAATCAATTAGCCATTCAACCAACCAGCCAACTATCAAACCAGCGACCAATCCAATCCAGAATTCTTTTGACATTTTGAACCCTCTTTTGTTTTATATAATTCTACCAATAATACAATTATGAACATCTCGGATTACTGCAAGTTTTCTTATCTTGATCAAGATAAAATATTCAATTTGGCAGGATTATTGCACCTATTAGCATAGATAATATAGATAATGATGAAAACAAATATTAAGAAAGGGTTTTCCTGGCTCACGCTGGTTGGTACATTTTTTGCGTTAATCATCTTCATTACCGCAACTGGTATGGTTTTTATTGTCTATCCGCAATCCAACCGGCTGCTGAGTTTATTTTTAGGAATCAACAAGGAAAAAACCTCTCTATCAAACCCTCAATTTAGCGACTCTAACGCACCCACTCCTTTCCAACCTGTGCCTACCGAAAAAGCACCTATGGTAATACCCACACTCACTGCTCAACCTGGCCCATTACCCACAGAAATGCCCACTCCCACCCAACAGCCAACCCCTGCTTCAGAGTCATCTGTGGATAATTTACCTACTTCAGCGTATATCAAAGGCGTTTATGGTTCCCCTCAGCTTTACACGCTTGATTGCGAAGCACAAGCAGCGGTTGATTGGGCACGTTTCTTTGGAGTGCCGATCAGCGAGCTGCAATTCATCGACCGCTTACCGCTTTCGGATGATCCCACACAAGGGTTTGTGGGAAACATCAACGGCGCTATGGGCCAGCTGCCCCCTAATGATTATGGCATATACGCGGGACCTGTCGCAGAAATCCTGCGAGAATATGGGCTCAACGCGCTTGCAGTCAGCGGATGGGATATCCAGGCAATCAAAACAGAAATTGCTGCGGGCCGTCCAGTCATCGCATGGATCGTGAATCTGCCTTTTGCTGTTGAAACCAGCCAATATACCGCTTCAAATGGAAACACAACCACCGTCGCGCGATTTGAACATACCTGGATCATCACCGGCTACAATGCGTATACATTTACAGTCATCGACAGTGAATGGACCTACAACGTGAAGACCTCCACATTCATTGAACGCTGGAATGCTTTAGGAAATCAGGCCATTATCTTAAATTCTAATTGATCCACCCGTACATGTGTTAATACAAATATATTTTCTTCAATAAAAATATCCTGTGTTTTCCAACCGTGAAGTAACCTAAATAACTCAAGAGATCTATCAACCACTCAACCTTAAAAAACCCACCATTCGGTTGACATACGTATAAAAATAATGCTATAATGCAAACGGTTGAATTACAACCGTTTGCATTATGTCAAATAAACACACAGCCACGATAAGAGATATCGCTCAGATAGCTGGTGTCACACCGGGAACAGTTTCCCGCGCATTAAATAGCAGCACCCTCGTTAAAGAAGAAACAAAATTACGAATATTAAAAATTGCAGAAGAACTTGATTACTCACCCAATTTAGCGGCAAGGCGATTATCCACAGGCAAAACCTTTGCGATTGGAGTGGTAGTCCCTTTCTTCACACGGCCTTCGGTAAGCGCAAGGCTTGACGGCGTGGTCAGCATTTTGTCTAACAGCCAGTATGATCTTGTGATTCATGATATAGCATCTCCAAAGCAAAGATCTATTGGATTTCAGGATGTATTACGTCCGGAGCGCATTGACGGCGCCTTAATTATTTCCATGCCTATTGTTCATGAAGATATCTATTATTTTAATAATTCAAAAGTTCCTATCGTCTTCATCGACCGTAAAAATCCCGATCTTACAGATTTTGATTCGATAATTATCGATGACGTATTGGGTGGTTATGAAACCACACAGTATCTAATTAAACTTGGACATAGAAAAATCGGGTTTATTGGAGATATTACAGAAGAACTTACAAAACCAGAAACAGATATAAAAAAACAAGAAAACCCTTTTATGTTTACCTCAAGTCGAGACCGATATAAAGGTTATAAAAAAGCGTTAAGCGAAGCAGGGATTCCAATTTCACCTGATTATTATGGTGAAGGTCAATACGGTTATCGCGAAGCAAGAGAGCTTGCATTTCAAATGCTTAGAATTGATGACCCCCCCACGGCAATTTTCGCGGCAAGCGACATCCAGGCATTTGGTGTTATTCGAGCTGCCAGAAGACTTGGATTATCCATACCAGAAGATTTATCTGTGATTGGTTTTGATGATATTCAAGCTGCAGAGTTGATGGAACTCACAACCACAAGGCAGTTGCTATTTGAATCGGGCCGCAAAGGAGTTGAACTTTTACTTCAAGCAATTAGTGATGATCATAAAGAGCATATAAACATCACCCTGCCAACAGAACTTATTATTAGAAATACCACTGCCCCACCCAAGGTCTAATTCCTATAAGAAATAGGTTGAATAAAAACATATTTATAAAAGGAGGTACACAAAATAACTTTTTAGAAATATCTGATTGAGAAAAATTTTATAAAAAAACAAATAGGAGAAAAAAATGAAAAAGATATATAAACTTCTAGCGATTGGTATGGTTCTTAGCCTTGCATTAATGGCATGCCAGCCAGCAACACCCGCTGAAGAAGCACCCGCTGTAGAAGTGCCTGCTGAAGAAGCACCCGAAGAACCTGCTGCTGTAGACGCATTACCACAGGGCCAAGAATTGGCAAATGCCTTTGATGGCATGTATGAAGGCACTGTTGTCTCAATGGCAGGTCCATTCACTGACGCTGATGCCGTTAAATTCGATGAATCCATTGTCGCTTTTGAAGAAGCAACCGGCATTGACATTCAGTACGAAGGCTCAAAGGAATTTGAAGCTTCCATTACCATCCGCGTGGATGGCGGGGATGCTCCCGACATCGTTGACTTCCCACAACCTGGTTTACTATCCACAATGGTTGCCAAGGGACAGGTTATCGATCTAAACACTGTTATTGACAATGATTGGATGGTGAAGAACTATATACAATCTTGGCTCGACATGGGAACCATGGAAGGTCCCGATGGCCCAATTATGGCTGGTGTTTGGGGACGTGCAAATGGCAAGTCTCTAGTTTTTTATCCAAAAGCTGAATTTGATGCCGCCGGTTATGCTGTACCGGAAACATGGGATGATCTAATGGTGTTGACTGAGCAGATCGCTGCGGACGGCGACACCCCTTGGTGTATCGGTATTGAGTCTGGTGCTGCCACTGGCTGGGCGTTGACTGACTGGATTGAAGATGTCATGTTGCGCACCACCTCACTTGAGAATTATGACAAATGGGTTGCAGGCGAATTGCCATTCAATTCACCGGAAGTAAAGAAAGCTCTGAGCTACATTACTGCTATTTGGTTCAATGACGACTACGTCTATGGCGGTCAGGCCTCCATTCCAACCACTTTCTTTGGTGATGCTCCAACCCCAATGTTTGATTCACCCCCCAATTGCTGGATGCACCGTCAGGGTAACTTTATTACATCCTTCTTCCCCGAAGGAAAAGTTGCGGGCGAAGACTATGACTTCTTCTACCTGCCCCCGATTGATGCGCAGTATGGAAAACCAGTTCTGGGAGCTGGTGACATCTACGCTATGTTTAACGATCGCCCCGAAGTTCGTGCTGTGATTCAGTACTTCTCCACAGCCGACTCAGTCAAAGGTTGGGTCGAAGCTGGCGGCGCAATTTCACCGCACAACGACTCCGAACTTGATTGGTATGCTGATTCAGTAACTCGTGGTGTTGCTGAGATTATCCTGAATGCGGATTCCTTCCGTTTCGACGCTTCCGACTTGATGCCTGGTGCTGTTGGCGCCGGTACATTCTGGAAATACATGACTGACTACGTCAGCGGATCGATTGATGAAGTCACCGCGCTTCAGCAAATTGATGATTCGTGGCCAACCGATTAACCTGTTTCCTCTTCACCGATTTAAATCGGGCTGAGATCAGGTAAAATTAAAGAAGAGGAGCAAGAGTCCGTTCTGGAACGCCTGCTCCTCTGAACCTCAACAGGATCAAAATTGGCTGCTTAGGAGGTAAATCCCATGCAAGTACCACATGAAAAACGTTCTGCTTTTGCAGGTCTTATTAATTGGTTTACTACGATTGTTGGGCGAATATTTATCTCACTCTTCACTCCTGCGATCACCTTCTTTGTATTATGGCGGGTTTTCTTATTCTTGCGTGACAGCGATGCCCCACAAATCATCATTGTTTTAGTAGCTATTCTTTGGGGTGTTGGTGGTGTAGCATTACTCTTTGTTATCTCTAATTGGGTTGTTGAACAACTCCCCGGGAATTGGGGTCAAAGATTACAACCCTTTGTATTCATTGGGCCTGCTGTCGTTATTATGGGATGGTACTTAGCAATCCCTGTTTTTCGCACGTTAGTGCTAAGTTTTAAGGGTTCACTTGGGCAAGATTGGATTGGGAAAGGTTGGGCAATATTCGATAACTATAAATTTGCCTTTACTAACCGTATTATGCTTGAAACATTCCGTAACAACTTTCTATGGATGGTTTTGGGCACATCACTTAGTGTTGGATTCGGCTTATTGATTGCAGTGCTGGCAGATCGCAGTAAGTTTGAATCAATTTATAAATCAATCATTTTTATGCCTATGGCAATTTCATTCGTTGGCGCAGGCGTTATTTGGAAATTTGTTTATACATACAGGGGAAAAGGTGTTGGGATTCAGGAAATTGGCCTTCTGAATGCAATTGTGCTCGCGTTAGGCGGTGAATCACAGCCCTGGTTAAACTTGCCGCCGTGGAATAATCTCTTCTTAATCATCATCATGGTCTGGCTCCAAACTGGTTTTGCTATGGTAGTCATCTCGTCCGCTATCAAAGGTATCCCAGCCGAATTACTGGAAGCAGCTCGGATTGATGGGGCAAACGAAGTGCAAGCTTTCTTCAAAATCACAATTCCTTACATTAAGGGCACTTTAATCACAGTCTCGACCACTATTATCATCTTTAGTTTGAAGCTATTCGATATCGTTCGAGTTATGACGGGCGGTAATAATGGAACTAACGTAATTGCCAATGAGTTTTATTTGCAACGTTTCACATACGGCAATACTGGACGTGCTTCTGCAATTGCAATTGTTCTGCTTATAGCTGTAATTCCAGTAATTATAAATAATTTACGTGAATTCAACAAAGACAGGAGGGCATTCTAATGGCTGCTGGTACAAAGGGTCAAAAGCACAGGTCAACTCTTGTCGTCAATGGGGTTTTGATCTTGATTTGTTGCATTTGGTTATTACCGACATTGGGTGTGTTTATCACTTCCTTCAGAGATAGCCAGGATATTTTCAACTCTGGTTGGTGGGCTGTTTTTCCCCATAAAGAGGACGTTGAGATTGGCGAAATTATCCTTGACGATGCTGTTGATGTAAATGGGAAAATATCTGTCGAAGGAATTACTGCTACATTTGAAGAGCTTCGCGAAGGGATTACCTTATCGGATGGTCGTAAACTCACCTGGCTTGGAAATAAACGTACGCGGAAAATTGTTATCAGCGAACAAAAGTGGGTAGGATTTACAAACAATCTAACACTTGAAAATTATAAGGATGTAATAACAGGGAAAGAAATCACCTTTACTGATGCTGGAGGGAACGAGATCCTGCGCAGAGGTAATAATCTGGGCGCCGCATTCCTAAATTCCATTGCGGTGACTGTACCTGCAACAATCATTCCTATCTTGATTGCGGCGTTTGCCGCTTTCGGGTTTTCTTGGTTAAAATTTCCAGGAAGAGACTTATTCTTTACAATGATTATAGCGATTCTTGTGGTACCTCTACAGATTTCTTTAGTTCCAATATTACAAGACTACACTAAGCTGCAACTTAATGGTACATTCCTTGGCATCTGGCTAGCTCATACTGGTTTTGGTTTGCCTTTAGCGACTTACTTGCTGTTTAACTACATCAGTACACTGCCCCGCGAATTGCTTGAAGCAGCCTATATAGATGGTGCCACCAACTTTACGATACTTTTTAGACTGATATTGCCGCTTTCCGTTCCGTCTCTGGCTTCTTTCGCGATTTTCCAATTCCTGTGGGTCTGGAATGATTATCTAGTTTCATTGGTGTTTTTAGGTGAAAAAACAAGGGTTATCACATATGCGCTAGCATCCATTGTAGGTGAGAAGGGACAGGATTGGCATTTACTGACTTCTGGCGCTTTTGTAAGTATGCTTTTACCAATGGCAGTTTTCTTTATGCTTCAGCGCTACTTTGTGCGTGGTATGCTAGCCGGTTCGGTCAAAGGATAAACGTTTGAGTTATCCGCGACCTGGAAATATCAGGTTGTTTGTCTCTAATCTGGCAATGGCAACATTAATCTTTAGTGATATAAGCCACGCAGCAAATCGCTTGATGACACCAACTATATTACCCACCGCTATCTGGACGTTGGTTGAAATCATAATGATACAGCCACAATGTCTATACTGAGAGGTATTCAGAGAACATTATTATAATAGCACTTTGCATGGTTGGTGTGAACAGGTTGTACTGGCAACCAAGGTGCACTTAACAATGGATAATAGGGCAAATGACATTGAACTTTTCCATTATCCACAGCAACTGTTTTCATAACATCTTTTATGGCGAGGTACATACCTGCTAACAATAGAAACTGATAATTATGGATAATACACTTCGTTTTCCTAAAGAATTTTTATGGGGTGCATCTACCTCAGCATATCAAATTGAAGGGGCGTATAAAGATGATGATAAAGGCGAAAGCATTTGGGATCGTTTCGTGCACAGTGATGCTCATGTGCTCAACGGTGACACCGGAGATATCGCTTGCGATCACTACCATCAAATGCCACAAGATGTAGCTCTTATTAAAAAACTAGGGATTCCCTGCTACAGTTTTACGATTTCATGGACACGCATCTTGCCCGAGGGACGCGGACAGGTTAACATCAAAGGATTGGATTTTTACGATAGACTGGTGGACTCTCTCCTGGATGCTGGAATCCGTCCAAAAGCAACTCTCTATCACTGGGACTTTCCCCAACTACTACAAGATCTTGGCGGCTGGCCTATTCGTGATTCTGTAGATTGGTTTACCGATTACGCCCAGATCGTCTTTGAAAAGTTAGCTGATCGTATAAAATTTTGGGCAACTCACAACGAACCCTGGGTCGCGGCTTTCCTTGGGTATGCATCAGGTATCCACGCACCGGGCGTTTGTGATTATTCACAGGCATACCAGACTGCGCATCACATGCTGCTGGCACACGGCAAGGCTGTGCAAGTTTATCGCCAAGGTGGGTATGACGGACAGATCGGTTTGATCTTGAACCTGAATGGACTAATGCCCGCTACTGACAGCGATGAAGATAGGGATGCCACGCAGCGCGTCCACGACGAGACACACGCGCTGTTCCTCGACCCGGTCTTTTACGGAGAATATCCACAGGCGTTGTTCAATTTTATTGGTCCTCATAAGCCCAATATCAAGGCAGGTGACCTGGAACTCATCCACCAGCCGATAGATTATCTAGGTCTGAATTATTACAACACAGACCTGGTTGCTTTTGATATCCATTCTGGCTTGAACAAGGCTCGCTTGATCCCGTATTCCGCACCTGGTTGGGGGCGGACAGAGATGAACTGGGGAATTCATCCTGCTGGTATAAAGGGCGAAGCGCTGTATATCAAGGAACGATATGGCAACCCCGATTTATATATTACCGAGAATGGTTGTGCAATGCCCGACGAGCCAGATGAAAATGGATTTGTAGCCGATTGGGGTCGTATCCGTTATATAAAAACGCATATTCAGGCACTCCATGAAGCAATTCAAGAAGGTGTAAATTTGAAAGGTTATTTCGTTTGGAGCATCTTCGATAACTT